>RFGN01000023.1 GCA_003696645.1 Gammaproteobacteria bacterium
CATTCTTCTCACGAAGCAGCTCTGCTGCCTTCCACAATGCATTCTGGCGAACATCGGGCTCGCCACCCTGTTTGCTAAGCCTGAGATAGGCCTTGATGGCCTTGTCGGTCTGACCGAAGGATTCAAAGGATTTGGCCAACATGGCTGGAATATTGCTGGCGAGACGATGATCCGGGAAATGTTTGCTGAAACGACGCAAGCGTGTGATCGCTTCAGGCCAATCCTGCATGTCAAAGGCTGCCTTGGCCGAATCATATAGGGCAACCGGAGCAATCTCGGATTTTGGTGCAGTCTTGTAGGCACGTCCAAACAGGTGAGCTGCTTTTTTGAGTTCTCCCTTCTGACGGGTTATCTCACCCTGTTTGTAGTATGCAGAAGCCAACCATTCTTGAATTTCAGACCTCTTCTTGCCTGACGGTTTGAGGTTTATGGCCTTTTCATAATATTCAATGGCCTTTGCAAATTGTTTTTTCTGAAAATAGGCATGCCCAAGCATCAGTGTTGCCGTCAGGATCTGCTTCGGCTTGATCTCCTTGCGTTGGAGCAATGCCGTCTCTGCCTCGATCAGGCGATCCCAGTCCTTGTCGGCATACAGACCTTCTGCCACCTTCAGGAGGACATTGGTTGACTCGGGATGATCCGGATATGTCGTGGAAAAATGCAGGGCTTTCTTCAGCCAGGCCTGAGACGGCGGCTGGCCCTCATCTACAGCGCCTTGCGATTTCTGCAGGGCCAGCAATGCAGCGTATCCTGCCTCGGCCGATCGAGCATAGGCCTCATATTCATAGGCGATTTTTTCAAACTGGCTGGCTGCCTGATCATATTGTTTGTTCTGGTATAATGCCTCGGCCAGGGTATAACTGATCTCTGCGGTTTCAGGATCTCCGTCGAACGAATTGATATATCTCCGATACCAGCTAATGGCCTCCTGAAAATCCTTGTCCTTCTTCGAGATCTGTGCCAACGCATGGTAATGCCTGGCCAATTCTTGCATGGTCTTTTTCAGATAACTGACAACCTTTGGAAAATCGGACCGTTTGTGCTGTTTCCAGAAGTCGGCATCAAGATCAAATCGTTTGGCAAAACCTATCTTTTTCTCGAGTACAATCGATGGAAATTTGCCGGCTTCAGCCGCCTTGATCGAGAGAATAAGATATTTGGGGGCCAGAATATGGTCTGGATGATTCTTGGCAAAACTCTGATAGACCTGGGAGGCATCATAATAGCGTTGCTTTTTCATGTACAGATCGGCAAGATTGCCGTAGATCAGATATTCATTTCTCCGTTCACTGTGCAGCGCCAGACGATTGGTAATACTCATCGCATCTGACATATAGGAAAAACTCAGGCTGATGGCTCTCAAGGTGTCATCAAACAGGGCCTGCTGGTCTGCCGGCAACTGGCTGAGCAGAAGTACATCATTATGGGTCTCCACGTCACGGATCAGATAATCCAGCGCCTTCAACAGGGAATCCAGTCCTCCTTCATAGCGTTCCTGCTTGAACAACGACCAACCATGTTTGTACAGGGCATAGGCATAAAAACGTGATTCGGGCCCAAAGGCAATCACATCTCGATAGGCCTTGTCCGCACCAACAAAATCGAACTGTTCAAAAAGCATCTCGGCACGACGGAATGTCGCTTCCTCGACCAGCTCCGAGTCTGGATATTCACGAATCAGCCTTTCCAGGGTCGAGGTCGCCAGTTGCAGGTCCGATACACCATCGTAGGCCCTGGCCAGTCCATACAACACCCGATCGTTATCCGGTTTGTCGGGGAATTTTTTGAGCAGGGTCGTATAGGTCTGTATGTTCTTTCTGAACACCGCCATGGCCTGGCCGAAACTGCTATTCTGCGACTGTTCACGTTCACCCAGTTCAGCCTGCAACTCGGCAATACGACGATTGGCATTGGAAACCATGTCTGCCGGAAGGTCTTCAGCGTATCGAACAAAGTTACGGTATTCATTCAGGATCTGATGCCTGTCGACAGGTGAAGCAAGGCATGTACCAGATACTGCAAACAGCAATGAAAGGATCACTGACATTTTGAGGGTCATGATCATTGCGTCCCTTGTGACAGTTGCTGATCATGCAGCGATGCCAGACCATAATAGCTGCGTGCGAGATTTTTCCGCAGACGTTTCTGTTGATGACGGGTTTCCATCAACAGTTCATCTCTGACCTCATCTATCAGATCCTGTTTCAGTTTTCTGGCCTGCTGCAGCAAAACCGCATGTCTCTTCGACTGCTGTTCAATTCGCTGCATGAAACGTGATTTGACCGCCGGGTCAGGATATCCGGAGACTTTCCCAGACCACATGGTCATCCTTTCGCGCCATTGTTGCAGTGTATTTTCCAGATCCTCGGTGTCATGAACCGCCTGTATGGTTTGCAGCAGGGATGGCTCGGACAGTTGCGCAAGCAGAAGCCCGCCATAACCCGGTATGGGTTCTCCTGCCAAAACTCGATCAAGATAACGACCCTGTTCCAGATTGTGATAAAGCACCCCAAGTTGTTCAAGCCCCATTTTCATCAGGCGAATTGATTCGCCAAAGGCATTTTCGGCCTGCGCCGTCTTCCCGGCCATCAAAAACGCCTGGGGAATGTGCAGATTGGCCTCCTGAACGGATTCGTCCATGAGGTCTCTTGCGATTCGTTGCCATTCCTGAACTCCGGCCTCTGTTTTCCCCTGCGCCAGAACAGACTTGCCAAGAAGCAGCTGGGCGGTATGGTAATACGGGCTGTCAGACCATATCTTGACCGTGTATTGCGCAGCCAGTGGGTAGTTCTTGTCCTTGTAGGCATATCTGGAAAGAATCAGGCTGGAAAGCTCTTTCAATCCCTTGGCAATGGGGTCGCGGCCGGATATTTTTGTAGAAACCAGCTTTTCCAGGATTTCAAGTCCTTTATCCTTGTGCCCATTTTTCAGCAAGAAAACGGCCACATTATATCGCCACAACAAACTATGCCCGGATTGCCTGAGCGAGACATTCAGATTCTGCAGGGCCTCGGCAAAACGATCCTGACGCGTCAGCAACCGCAATTCCAGCAACTGTCGACTCTCCTCCAGCTGATCGGGCAAACTGGGAACATTGATCTGTTGCAGACTGAACAGAGAACGCTCATTGTCCTCGATATCGAAATAATGCTGAGCCAGTCTCAGCCAGATTTCCCTGTCAGGAAGCCATTGCTGTTGAGACGGCATGCCAGTATGATTTTGCAGGTATACGAAGGCCTCATCATAGAGACCATAGGCCAGACGAATCTGGGCCAGCTGATCATCCAGCGAGGAAATATCAGGATTGATCCATCCCATGTGTCGCCCGACCATCAGCTGCAACAGGGCGGAAAGGTAGTCCCGATTCAGAAAATCATAGTAGGCAGTGCGTAGAAGCTGTTCAGGTCGTTCAGTCAAGGAGGCTGAATGAATCGACACCTTGCGACGCTTATTTGTCCCTTCAATACTGACATCCATCAGGATATCACCTTCACTTCCTTCGAATGCCAGATCAGCCGTGTCCTGATCCAGGGTGACTGCAAGACGATGTGTCCCAGCCTCGATCCCCCGCTGCAACAAGGTGGCACCCCCTGATTCGATCAGGGCTGTCAACTGGGATGATGTGGGATTCAGCCGAAATATTGTCTTGTCATCCAGATCAACCCTGATCTGCTGAAGCCCATTGAGACGGACATTTCTGGCATCAAGAAAGATATTCAGGACAGGCCCGCCTGCCGACAGAATCTGGTAATCCAGGGTTTGCATATCCCGCAGAAGATGGGCGATATCAGATTTGAGTTCCTGCAGCCCGGAATCGACACGCCTGTTGACAGACGCTGGTTCAGAAGCATTGGCTGTTGAAAAAACGAAAGGAATAAAACAGAGAAATGCAGTCAGCCACAAAGGTCTGGTCAGCATGGAAGGTTCGGCCCAAATCCTGAAATCATTAAAAAGAGGCTATCATACTACTGCTTGGCAGGAACACCAACCCTGGCCAGAATGGCGCAAGAAAACCCCTGTGACTCAATGGCTGTCAGCGCGATCAACCATCGACAATTCTGGCCCTCTGCATGGCCAGACATATTGAGCGGGAATGAGTTGTTCAGCAGAAAATATAACGCCAGATATTTGCTGTCGCGGCAACAGTGTCTAGACAGTCTCTTTCAATCTGGACAGATAGGAAGACATCTCGTTGGCCGGTAACGGATGACTGATGAAGAATCCCTGCAATTCCTGACAATTCTGCCCGGTCAGAAAATTGAGATTGGCCTGAGTTTCGACCCCTTCAGCCACCAGTTCGATCCCCAGTTCCTGGGCCATGGAGGCGATCGCCCGAGTAATTGCCGCGTCACGTGAATCTGCAGGCAGATCGCTGATAAAGGATCGATCGATCTTGATATAATCGATCGGGAAAGATTTCAGATAACCCAGAGAAGAATACCCCGTTCCAAAATCGTCGATGGCAATGGAAATCCCCAGTGCCTTCAAATCATTCAGGATTTCACGATTGGAATCCGAGGCATCGATCAGGATACTTTCTGTCAATTCAAGTTCCAGGTAACGGGGTTCAAGCCCGGATGCGCTCAACGCCTTGCGCACCGTTCCCACCAGTTCTCCGGATTGAAACTGAACGAAAGAGATATTCACGGAGACACGGACAGGAGGCAGTCCCTGTTCCTGCCAGACCTTGTTCTGCCGACAGGCTTCCGTCAACACCCATTCCCCCACCTGGATGATCAGACCGGTTCTTTCCAGGACAGGGATGAAATCATTGGGGGCCACAATCGTACCGTCCCTTTGCTGCCAACGGATCAGGGCCTCGACACCCGCCACCCTGTCGGGATGTTTCACCTCAATCCGAGGCTGATAATGCAAGACAAACTCACTGTTATCGAGTGCCTGCAACAGAGAAGATTCAAAATTCAGCTGGCGCATGGCACGTTCGTTCATGTCCTGGGAGAAAAAGCTGTATTGATTGCGCCCGGCTTCCTTGGCGGCATACATGGCGGCATCGGCATCTCGCAACAGGATCTCGGGGTCGGTACTGTCATGTGGATAGATGGCCACGCCAATGCTGACCCCCAACATGGCCATCTGCTGTCCAATCTCGAAGGGTTCCGCCATGATGCCATGAATTCGACGAATCAAAGGAATGGCATCATGCTTGTCCACCAGATGCTCGTGCACAATACAGAATTCATCTCCTCCCATGCGAAACAGGGTGTCGCTTTCGCGGATACAGCCCTGCAGGCGTTTGGCCACCAGTCGCAAGACTTCATCCCCCTGGGCATGCCCCATACTGTCATTGACCAGCTTGAACCCATCCAGATCGAGAAAAAATACGGCCAGGTTGGACTTGGTACGGCTGGCACGGACCACGGCATCGGCCATATGAGTCTTGAAACTCTTGCGATTGGGCAGACCGGTCAGGCTATCGTGGTAGGCATGCTGCAATAATTCGAGGACGTGTTCCTTGTGCTCCTTGGCCTTGATTTCCTGTTTACGCAAGGCCAGATCGGCACGACGGATGGAAAACAGCACCCAGAACAACAGCACTGAAAGTCCGGCAATGGTAAAGACACTGATACGCCGCTGAACCGCTGAAAACTGTGAGACAAGATCCGAAACATCGGTATAGACCTCTACAACACCGGTTATCTTGTCGGTCCTGGTGTCCTTCATCGGGATATAGGAGGTAACAAAATCATGTTCGCCCGCTTCGTCCTCGAAGGAATCTTCACGTCGATCCCTGAGAGAAAGACTGCTCAGGATCTCGCCGTTCATCGCACTTATAAAGCCGGGATCGTCTTTTGCATTTTCACCGATCTGATCAAAGGCTGTGGAATAGATGGTCTTACCCGTTGTGCTGTAGATCTTCAGGCGCATGACATGGGTGTTCTGCATCATCCTGTGAATCTCGGCGTCCAGCTTCCTGGTAGTTGGATGAGATTTGATCGCCTCAGGGGATAACTCATCGGCCTGTTGGAAAAAAGTATAATAGTTTTCCCAGAGCGCATTATTATAGATATGCGCCATATCCCGATTGGCTCGCGTCTCCTGCTTGACCAGACTTGAAAACATGATCTGCCGATTGGCGACCAGCAAGACCACAGCGGTCAGCAGGGCAATCAGCCCTGTAATAAAAAAATACCGCCTTGTCTGCTTGAGCTGGTTCATATGATTTATGATCGTTGTTTTAATTTTTCACGTTTGTCATGGCAAAAAGGTTCCATTGACTGCAACAATACAAGTGTGCCGGCTGGATATGAAATCTCAAAACCCTTTGTCTAGACTGTTTCACCTTCTATCACCTTTGCAAGGGATTCAGCACAGGTGCGAGCCATTTCCTGGTCTTCGGCCTCAACCATAACCCGAATTACCGGTTCAGTCCCGGAAGGTCGTAATACCAGTCGTCCCTTTTTACCCAATACATTCTCGATTTTCTGGATCTCGGCCTGAATTGGTTCGCTGGTTTCAAGCGATATGGAACGGGACACTCTCACATTGATCATCACCTGAGGATATTTCTGCCAGCCTGCAGTCAGTTCAGACAGGGTCTTGCCGGATTGCAACACGGCAAACAACACCTCCAGGGCTGCGATAATGCCATCACCGGTCGTTGTTTTATCCAGACAGAGAATATGTCCCGAGGTCTCTCCCCCCAGTCTTGAATCCCTGCGTTTCATCTCTTCCAGGACATACTTGTCCCCTACCTTCGTACGAATCAGGCGAATCCCCATATCATTCAGGGCCTGTTCGAGGCCAATATTGGTCATCAGGGTACCGACAACCTCTTCGGGGGCATGCTTGTCCTGCAACCGCACGCCGGCAATGATATAAAGGAGGTCATCCCCATCGAGAATCTTTCCATCATGGGCAACCATGATCACGCGGTCACCATCACCATCCAGGGCAATTCCGGCATCGGCACGATGATGGAGCACCGCCTCCCTGAGTTTTTCAGGATAGAGCGATCCACAGCCTTCATTGATATTGAGGCCATCGGGTTGATCACCGATCACGATGACCTCAGCCCCCAATTCCAGAAAGACGTTGGGAGCAATATGGTAGGTGGCGCCATTGGCGCAATCCACCACCAGACGCATGCCCCTGAGCGTTGCCTGAATGGGAATGGCGCGTTTGCAGAATTCGATATAACGACCCGCAGCATCATTGATCCGGCGAGCCTTGCCCAGATCCCTTGAATCTGCAGTCTGCACGGGGCGGGTCAACATCGCCTCGATCGACAGCTCGGTTTCTTCTGGCAATTTTTCACCTTCTGCAGAAAAAAACTTGATGCCATTGTCATGGTAGGGATTATGCGAGGCGCTGATGACAATTCCGGCGTCGGCATGCAGGGTCCGTGTCAGATAGGCAATCCCGGGGGTCGGCATGGGACCCAGCAGATAGACATCCACTCCGGCAGCCGAGAGTCCGGCCTGCAAGGCAGATTCAAACATGTAACCAGAAATCCGGGTATCCTTGCCGATCACGACACGACGTTTGCCCTGTTGTGACAAGACCCGGCCAGCCGCCCAACCCAGTCGCAGGACAAATTCCGGATTGATGATGTCAGAGCCGACCCGACCACGTATGCCGTCGGTACCAAAAAAACGATGCTTTACCGCCATTGGGCCCTGATCCCTTCTCCACATTGAGCAAATGAGGGTATACTGTGCCAACGGTTTATTATCGCAGGCTTAATCCAGACATGTCGCAATCACCCTCACCAGGACACTCACGGTTTGAAACCATTGGCCTGATCTGGAAAAACAGCGACCCGGAGGTCTTGCAATCTCTTCATGAAGTGGTTGAGGTACTGCGAGGTTATTCCATTCGACTGCTGGCGGCAGAACAGCATGACCTTTTCAGTGCAGGGGAAGTATCCACCCTGCCCGAGATGGCCAGACAGGCCGATCTGATCATTCCGGTAGGCGGAGATGGGACCTTCATCCAGACGGCCCGACATCTTTCGGCCTTTTCCGGAAAACTGATCGGCGTCAATCAGGGACACCTCGGTTTTCTCGCCGATATTCAACCCGACAGTATCGAAGCAACCCTGAACCCGGTAATACAGGGACAATACCTTGAAGAAGAGCGGTTTCTTCTTGAAGCAAAAGTCATTCGTAATGGAAAAACCCTGTTTGAATGCAAGGCACTCAACGATGTGGTGGTGCACAAATGGAGCCATATACGGATGCTGCAGCTGGAAACCTATGTCAACGGGGTCTTCGTACATCACTATCGTTCGGATGGACAGATCGTCTCTACACCAACGGGCTCAACGGCCTATGCCCTGTCTGCCGGCGGCCCCATTCTCTACCCAACCATGGACGCCATGGTGCTGGTCCCGATCTGTCCGCATCGGCTGAGTCACCGTGCCATCACCATCAGCAGCGATTCGAAGATTGATATCAAGGTATGTGGCAAGACTCCGGTGAATGCACGGGTGACCTGTGATGGGCAGGATGATTTTGAACTATGCAAGAATGATATCGTCAAGATCCGCAAGAGTCCGCATACCCTCACAATCCTGCATCCCGAAGGACACGACCACTTTCATCTACTGCGTGACAAGCTCGGTTGGGGTTAGGAATACCAAACCGATTCAAACCATTTCGGATGCTGACTCATCTGCATATCAAAAACCTGGCCCTGATCCCTGAACTGGATGTCGAACTCCATGCTGGTCTGAACCTGTTTACCGGTGAAACCGGTGCCGGCAAATCGATCTTTATCGACGCCCTGGGTCTTGCGCTGGGCGACCGGGCCGATGCGCAACTGGTCCGCAACGGTTGTGAGCGTGCCGAGGTCAGTCTGCAGGCCGCGGTGGCTTCCAGACCCGCAATTCTGGACTGGTTGAAGGCACATGATCTGGATACACAAGATGGTGAATGTCAGATGCGTCGCACCGTCAATGCCGAAGGCCGCTCCCGTGCCTATATCAATGGCTCTCCGGTCACCGTGGCACAACTTCGTGAACTGGGTGATCAACTGGTCAATCTACAGGGCCAACATGCACATCAGAATATCCTCAGAACCGAAGTCCAGTTGCAGATGCTGGATGATTATGCCGGGCACACTGCGCTATTGCACGATACCGAGGCAGCCTTCTCTGCCTGGCATGAGGCCAACCAGGCACTGCAGACCCTGATCCAGAACCAGAACCAGCGAGCGGAGCAATTGCAGCTGCTGCGTTTCCAGAACGAGGAACTCACCGCCCTGCAAGCCACTACTGATGAGATCGCCAATATTGAAAACGAACACCGCAGACTTGCCCGTGCCAAGGAAATACAGGAGACCCTGAGACAGATCATTAATCGCTTGGGCCAGGAAAATGGATTCTCACTTGAAGACGAAGTGGCAGAAATGCAGTCTGGCCTGGAGGCGATCATGGAGGCTGATCCCGCCCTGAAAGAACCGCTGCAGTTGCTGCACGAGGCCCAGATCCTGCTGAGCGAGGCCCGCCATGGCTGCCAACAGCGACTGGATCAAACCCAGGATGATCCCGAGCGACTGTCCCAACTGGAGAGCCGGCTGAGCCAGTTGCACGATACTGCACGCAAATATCGTGTTCCACTGACTGAATTACCGGAACTGGCCGAACGGATTCAGCAAGAATTCGACTCTCTGCAACATCTGGATGAAGACCTCGAATCCCGGCAGCAAATCGTTCGGCAACATCTCGACCAGTTTCAGCGTGTCGCAAAACGACTGTCGGGTTCCCGTCGTCAAGCAGCAGAAAAGCTGTCCAAGGAGCTGGGTGAGCGCATCCGTGAACTGGGAATGCCTCATGCCGAATTCTCGCTGGAAATCGACTCTGACCTCACTCGAATCAGCGCCAGGGGACAGGATCAGTTGATCTGGCGCTTTACTGCCAATCCGGGTATGCCCCTGCAACCTCTGGATGCCATTGCCTCGGGGGGTGAGCTGTCACGAATCGGTTTGGCCATCCATTCGGTGACGGCATCGGGCCATGCCACCCCCTGCCTGGTCTTTGATGAGGCCGATACCGGCCTCGGCGGCAAGATTGCCGAATTTGTCGGTCGCAGCCTCAAACAATTGTCCAAACAGCATCAGGTCCTGTGCATCACCCACCTCCCTCAGGTGGCCTGTTTTGCCGATCATCATTTTTCATTGAGCAAGACCGTATCGAAGCGTGCCACCATTACCACACTCACGCCCCTGAAAAAAAAGGCCGATCGTATCGAGGAACTGGCCCGCATGCTCGGTGGCATGGAGGTTACCGATACCGCCCGCGCCCATGCCAGCGAGATGCTGGCTGCAGCATTGGACTAGAGCTCTGGGGGTTTACGATCAGTCATTCGCCGAAGGGTCCGATTGCCGCTTGCCCTTCTGATCCGATTCCTGGCATTCAGGGCAGACACCGAAGATGTTCAATTGATGATCGGTCATCATATATCCGGCCTTCTCGGCAATCACGGCCTGTCGTTTCTCTATGGTATCATCCACGAACTCATCCACGCGCCCACAGCGGATACACAGAATATGGTCATGATGCTCGCCCTCGTTCAGCTCATAGACCGCATGACCCGTCTCGAAACTGTGCCGCAACACGATTTCGGCCGCTTCAAACTGGGTCAGGATACGATAGATTGTCGCCAGACTGGCCTCTTCCCCTTCATTCTGCAGATAGTGGTAGATATCATCGGCACTCAGATGTTCATGGCGGTGGGCCTCCAGCACATTGAGCACCTTGATTCTGGGCAATGTTCCTTTCAGTCCGGCGTTCTTTAGGGTTATATTATCCATTTTTCAAAAACCATACCAAATCATGTCCATTCTCAAACCTCTGATGACTGCGGTCACCCTGTCCCTACTTCTGACCCACTGCAGCACCCATCATCTCGACATCCCGCAAGGCAACCATCTCGCCAGCAGGGACATTCAGGAATTACATCCGGGCATGACCAAAAAAGAGGTGGTCCAGCTGTTGGGTACTGCCCAGATCCAGGACCCCTTTCATCCAGACCGCTGGGATTATCTTCAATATCTTGCAAAAGACCGCCAGACCAGAACCCTTGGCCATATCATCCTCTATTTCAAGGGTAACCGACTGGAGAGGATCGAGACCCCCCTTCCGCCCGAAGAATAGTCAACAACTGCATCAGGCTTCACCACTATCGACAGCCTTCGCTTTTGGGGCAGAACCGCCACCCCTGCGCATCTGCTTGCCCTCGGCGGCACGTTGCTTGCGCACCGCCTTGGGATCGGCAATCAAAGGACGATAAATCTCTACACGATCCCCATCATGCAAGACTGTATCCTTCTTGGCCAGCTTGCCGAATATGCCGAACTTGCTTTCCTCCAGATTGATCTGTGGAAACTGCTTTAGGATCTCAGACAGATGAATGGCCTCCTCCAGAGTTGTTCCGGGCATTACCTGCAGTGGCAGAATTACCTGTTTTTCCGGTAGGGCGTAGGCCACCTCCACATTGATAGGATGGGTTTGGGATTGTTGTCTATCCATAGACTTGTGTTGCCCTCTGGCAAAAGGCCTCGAGCAGCGTTTTGCCAATGTGATTGAAAACCGGCCCCAATGTCAGCGACAACAGAGGGGTTGAAAACTCGAAATCCAGATCCAGAGAGATCCGGGAACCAGCGTGGTCCAACGATTCAAACCGCCATATCCCGTTCAAGTGTCGAAATGGCCCCTTCACCAGTTTCATCTGGATCAACTTGTTGGGTTGCAATCGGTTGCAGGTGGTGAAGGCCTTGCGCAGAGGGCCATGCTGGATATCCAGCGTGGCCTCGACCTCATCTTCATCCTGTCGCAGGATCCTGGCCCCTTCACACCACGGCAGAAAAGCGGGATAGGCCTCGATATCGTTGACCAGCCGAAACATCGACTCGGCATCGTATTTTACCACTGCCTCCCTGTGAATCGTTGTCATGCACTCAAACCCTCCCCCATGACACCCGTCCCAGGGCCACTACTTCATGACCCCTATGGCATTCAGAAAGACAATGATCACTGCCAATGGGGTCACGAAGCGTACCAGAAAACGCCACAGGGCATACCCCCATTCGTTGCGGATATTCAATTCATCGGCAGAGGCCACCCGCGACATCGCCCAGGCCGAAAACAATGCAATAAACAATCCACCCAGGGGCAGCATGATATTCGCGGTCAGATAATCCAGCAGATCGAAAAAGGTCTTGCCCCACAACTTGACCTCGGACCAGTAATTGAATGAAAAGATCGTCCCCAACCCCATCAACCAGGTGACGATTCCAGACCAGGCACAGGCACGCATGCGTGTCATGCCATGATTTTCCACCAGCCAGGTCACCGCAGGTTCAATCAGGGATATGGATGAACTCCATGCTGCAAACACCAGTAAAATAAAGAAAAGAACGCCAATTACAATGCCGCCTTTCATATACCCGAAGGCCAGCGGCAATGTCTTGAAGATCAAACCGGGACCGGCTCCCGGCTCCAGACCATTGGCAAACACGATCGGAAAGATCGCCATCCCGGCCAGCAGTGCCACCAGGGTATCGGCCCCGGCAATCAGAAAGGTTGTCTTGGCAATCGAGGTATCCCTGGGCACGTATGAGCCATAGATCATGATGGCCCCCATTCCCAGGCTGAGAGTAAAAAAGGCGTGCCCCATCGCAATCAGGATACTGTTGCCGCTGATCTTGCTGAAATCCGGCTTGAACAGAAAGTTCATTCCCTGTGCGAAGGCATCGGTGGTCATTGCATAACCGACCAGGATCAACAACAACACGAACAGGGCCGGCATCAGAAAACGCACCGCCTTTTCCAGCCCGCCCCTTACCCCGCGTGCCACCACAATCATCGTCATTATCATGAAAATGGTATGCCAGGCCAGCAGCCTTTCCGGATCACCAGTGAGGTCGGAAAACAATTTGCCTACCCCTTCAGCCGTCCCGCCGATAAATACCCCACTGGCCGCCCGAAACACATAGGCCAGTGCCCAGCCGGCAATCACACTGTAATAGGACAGGATCAGAAAACCGGCGATTACACCGGACCACCCAAGCAACCGCCACAATTGCGATTGCCCGGCCTCTCTCGCCAGGGCACCCATGGTGTTGATCGGGTTCTGACGACCACGACGACCCAGCATGATCTCCGCCATCATGATGGGAATACCGACAATCGCGATACAGACCAGATAGACCAGCACGAAGGCCCCGCCCCCGTTCTCTCCGGTAATATAGGGAAACTTCCAGATATTACCCAGACCAACTGCCGAACCCGTGGCCGCCAGAATAAATGCCCAGCGTGAGGACCATTGACCATGGATACTCTTTCTCGGTTCTGACATGTCATCTCCCTAACAATTGCGGATATGGTATTCTGTGCAAATTTGCGAACAGACTCAAGAGCTACTCCCAACAAATGGGCAAAAAGAAAGCAAAACCGACCAGCAACACGATTGCCCTGAACAAAAAGGCCCGGCATGAATATTTTATCGAGGAACGCTTCGAGGCCGGAATCGCCCTGCAGGGCTGGGAGGTCAAGAGCCTGCGTGCCGGACGCGGCCAGATCACCGAAAGCTATGTGGTCATCAAGGATGGTGAGGCCTTCCTGATGGGGGCCCAGATCACCCCTCTGCCGACCGCCTCCACGCATATCCACCCGGACCCGACCCGCACCCGCAAACTGCTGCTGCACCGCAAGGAACTCAATAAGCTGATCGGGGCCACCGAACAGAAAGGCTACACCCTGACTGCCCTGGCGATGTACTGGAAAAAGGGGCGTGCAAAACTGGAGATTGCCCTTGCAAAGGGCAAGAAACTGCACGACAAGCGCGCCAGCCTCAAGGAAAAGGACTGGAAACG
>RFGN01000176.1 GCA_003696645.1 Gammaproteobacteria bacterium
ATGAAGGAGATTGCTGAGGAGTTGCTTGACGCTGGATTGGATACAATCAGGGAGATGGCCGGATGACGAGCATTACGTCAACCGAGGGCAGGGAACACGTTATTTACGGGGATACGGATTCTGTGTATGTTACCTTGGCCAAGATGGCGGAGCGTGAGGGGATTGCGCTTGATAAAGAATCAGCAGTGGAGATTGCTGATCTTCTCGGTGATGCCATTACCAAGATGGTCCCTGATAGGGTGCATAAGTTGTTTCATAGTAGCAAGGAGCCATTATCTATTCTTGTTGCTGGGCGGGAAGTGGTTTCCACTCGATCCATGTTCTTGCCAGAGAAGAAGAAGCGCTATGCCGTTTACTATTTCAAGGACGGTGACAAGGACGTTGCCAAGATCAAGGCTATGGGGATCGAGGTCAAGCGATCTGATACACCTAAATTCATTCAGGATCGCTTGAAGCATATGATCGAGATGCTGCTGCGGGATGGAGCAAGTGTGCAGGATTTGAACCAAGAGTATCTTCGTGTATATGATGAGTTGATGAGTATGGATGCGTGGAGGCTTGGCACCCCGTGTCAGGTCAGGAACATCCAGAAATCAGTCATGAGCCAGCATGAAATCGAGGAAACTGGTGATCTGGTGAGACAGACCACGGATATTTTCCACATCATCAAGGCTGCGCTCGCCACCAACGAGATGATTGATGTCAATAACGATCATGCTACTCCGAAGATAATAGACGGCGATAAAATCGAGGTGCTGGAACTGCTGGAGTATCCACATAAGGTTGCCAGAAAAGTTGACTGGCCCTATATACCGGAATGGTTCAAGACACTCCCATATGATCGGGCATCCATGATTCACAAGATCTGGACACGAAAGGTCAACAACATTTTCTCCGGGGTATTGAATTTCACATTCCAGCCACCGGAAACACAGCTTGCAGGAGAAGACGATGGAGATTGGTGAGCTCTCGCTGATACACGCGGCATTGGATACGGTAGTATCATATTCAAAGGTGTTTCGGGAAGTTGGGAGGGGTTTCGTAGTCATGAAGCCTCATCAGCCAATCATCACGAAGTTGGTCAATGATCGCCGGTCGTTGCAAGTGGACATTGTGGGTCCGGAATGGGAATCTGATACGCTTGTCAAGCTAGCAACTGGTGATCTGCAATTTCTCGGTCGGATCATCGGGGCTGGTGGTATCCTGCAAGATGTTGAAATGGTCAGTGATCTCGTTTCCGTCATGGTATTCGGGGTCGGGCAAACTGAGGACACCACGAGGGCTACCATTCGTTACAAGACCGCCAATCCAAACAGCGATTTGATTATCAAACCGAAGGCCATTACACCACCATCCAAGGCATACGTCACCATACCAGCGGGGATAGTATCCGAATCCGTCCTTCCTGTTCTTTCCTTGTTCCCGCGCGGTGCAAATGCTACTGTCGAGATAACCGAACACGGGGTCCATATCAAGGATAGTTCAGGAGCGGTAGATATTGACTTGTCCGATTGTCCTCATGATGGTCCGGTTGGTTGTCGGATCTCGGTGAATACCGACATGCTGTTCAGGACACTGAAGTTTGCCGAGGACGTTGACTTCCAATTCGATGAAACGATGGCAACTGCTACCTTCCAGCGAGACAATCTGGAAGCATCGGTCCACATGGCCAGATTGAATACCTGAGGAGAATTGACCCATGAATGTGCTTATTCCCATTCACTCATTGGTTCCTGCATATGTGCCCATCGAGGACGTGTATCGATGCAAGGGTATTATTCCAACGTCAGAGGGTATCAGGATCATTGCCGAGGATGATCGCCCAATAGATATTCATCTTGGGATGCCTCAGCGAGATTTGTTGGACGAGATCGTATATGGGCTCTATATGATCTCTGCCGGTCGTATCCCTCTCGATATTGCCAAGAAGGTCTGGGAGATACAAACGCGAGCAGCTTTTCCATTTCCAAAGGATTCTGAATATGTCACTATGGAAACGCTTTTCTCTGAGCTTGCCAATGTGACAGTGCAGGATGTGAAGCTGGATGTTCGGGTCGTGTGTGTGGAAGAGAATGGGGAATATACGGTATCTGTTACCGCTAACACGGATCAGCAGTTTGTTTCTCGCATGGGATCAGAGATTCTGGACCCAGAAGAACTGGAAAATGTAACCAGAACAAAAGAAGTTGAGTTCATGGTGTTGCAGAAGATTCTGATGGAGCATTACGAGAACGAAACCTCGTGATTTACAATCGTCCTCTAAATAGTTACGGTAGTAACAGAAGAGGATGAATCTGTGCCTGCAATGAAGTTTGATGAGTTGGTCCGTATCAGCGGGCCAACAATTTCCAAACCAATTCCTGCGTCATCTCGTTCACGGGACCGGGATCGCACTCAACGATTGGCCTTCAAGGCTGAATCGACTTTCTCTGGTATTATTCGGGTCGAGGGCTCGGTATCCGATCCCAATGGCAATCTCGATGAGGCTATCTGGTTCGAGATCGGCGCGGTGCATGTTTACTATGAATCCGGCACTTGGTCCTATGAATTTGATGCTGAATTGTCGATGATCAGGATCCGGGTCGGTGATAACGATTACTGGAGTGGGGTGATGGGGACGACGGGGAACCCATCTACTACCACTGATGGCACCGCTTCCATCAATGGCGTAACCATCTCAATTCCAGCAGGTTCATATCCGGCCGATGTTGCCAAGCTCATCAATGATGATCCATCGCTTTCCACTTCAGTTATCGCGGAAGTTGTGGACGAGGCACTATTTATTGCCAGAAAGGATGGCCTGAACTTGACGGTGGCGGATACATCCGGCTCACCGTTGGCTGATCTCGGCATTACTACAGGGACATACAAGAGTGGATCTGTGCTGATCCACGCTAAACGGTAAGAGGACGGTTGAATGGCGGTCAGGGTAAAATCATCGGTTCCAGCTAGGCTTAGTGGAAACGGGACGATCTCTCAAGGA
The DNA here is from genome assembly GCA_003696645.1 of Gammaproteobacteria bacterium. GTDB lineage: Bacteria > Pseudomonadota > Gammaproteobacteria > J025 > J025 > J025. The sequence continues at coordinate 2,984 of RFGN01000176.1, forward strand.
ACAATCGTCCTTGAAATGACGGGGGCAGACTCATCATCCGCAGCATCCGCAGCATCCAATCCGCTTTTGGCAAATGCGTTCAAGAAAGAAGATTTCACGGATGCTGGACAGGTGTTTTTCTCAACTGGTCCACAATTCGGTGGCCCCTACTACCTGACTGACATTCTGGCTGGCAACGTCCCGGGATTTAATGGCATCTCGATTGATGATCTTCAGAAGCCGAATGCAGATTATGACATGAACGGTCACAAGGTCATCAACGTGGCCGACCCAACTGATCCCCAAGATGCTGTCACGGTAAATTTCGCCGATCAGACCTATCTGCGTCTTGATGGCAGCAACAAATATGCTGCACAGTTTGAGTTCCTGCCAGGTTCCGTAACCCAACCTTCATTCGTTTTCGGATCGGATCATGATACTGGTTTCTATTGGGAAACGGAAGGGGTTATCAGCTTTGCATCCAACAGCGTCAAGCACCTTGAGATCGGGCCGACCCTCGTTGTTTCCGATGGCGATTACCTTCATCCGGGTATCGGATTTCTATCCAAACCATCTACAGGAATGTTCCTGAGTCCAACTGGGGCCATCGGTTGGACCATCCAAAGCACTGAGGTTTTGCGCGTCGAAGCTGATAATCTGGTTTCATCTGGGACCGGCGCATTTGTGATGCCCAAAGGAAATACCGCTGAGCGGCCATTGGTGCCTACTGAGGGCATGATCCGATTCAATACCGACAAGCCGGGATATGAAGTCTGGGATGGGATCACATGGCGCGACATCATGATCTCCGGCGCGAATGACTTTCTTCCATTGACTGGTGGAACCCTTACCGGGGATCTCACTATCAGCAGCGGGTCCAAGCTATACGGGGATGAATGGTATTTTGCCAGTGATACCAATACCGGAATCCGGTTCTCGACTGTGAACCAGATTGACTTGGTTGTGGGAACAGCAGACGCAGCAATCGTTGACAAGGGCCGGATCACCGTAAAGGACAACCTCCTTCCAACAATCAAACTGGACAATAGCAGCACCTCGGGAACTGCTGGGACCATCAAGATGGTGGCCGGTGGAACAACCTACGGGGAAATCAACACCAAGATTGATAGCTCGACCGATTCCAGCATCCTGTTTCATGGGCAATCTTCGGGCAGTCCGTCCACTTTTGCCATTATGAACAATGATTTACGGATGAAGGGTGGTTACTATTTCATGTCGGCTCCCGCTACAGGGATGAAGACGGGTATTGGTGGTTCCTTGGTATGCACGGTGTCAGGCTCGGATATGATCACCGTGGATGTCAACAAGGCAGTATTTGGCGGGACCGAAGGTATTGTGGTTCCTCAAGGGAATACTGCTGCGCGCGGCACAACAGATGGAACCTTGCGTCTTAATACCGATACGAATGATCTGGAATACCTTATTGGTGGAACGTGGTATTCGTTGCTGGCAACTACTGGTAGTGGTTCTGGTTCTTCAACGCAGTATCTGCCACTGACTGGGGGAACACTCACCGGCCATCTTGCCGGTCCATCAGTCTCGGTTGATGCTGGGAGCCCCACGTCGCCATCAATCGCTTTCAATGGACATGCTACTACGGGGATTTCTCACACC
>RFGN01000177.1 GCA_003696645.1 Gammaproteobacteria bacterium
AAACCAGCGAATAAAAACGCTGCCAGAACGGTTGTGCGTAGGAAGTTACGAGACGTCATGGCCTACCTTGGTTCAGGACTGAAAACCGAATCAATCGCTCAGCCGTTATCGGGACATCAACGGCCAACGCCTTAAGCAAAGGCCGACACTTGCCTTATCGGACGGGTTCGATGGATGGCTTGAAAGGATGACCAGCTATACCTTGGATGATGCAGAAATTGCTCAAACTATCAGGCGAGCAGACATGACGTCCCTCGGAATCATCATTATTCGCTGTAACCAAGGCTCTGATAACCTGTAAAACGAGATGTCCGAACCAATACACATGCTGGACTGGACTGCCTGGCTGAGCCAGCCGTGGCTTCGATGGCCGATCACGACGGTCTATCTGATACTCATGAGCCTAATCAGCATCTATGGATTGCACCGGTATTGGCTGGTTCTGCTGTTCAACCGACATCGGCGTGACCGGCCACGACCAAAACAACGCTTCAAGTCACTTCCTCGCGTCACTGTCCAGTTGCCCATGTTTAATGAGAGCCGCGTCGCCAGCCGAATCATTGATGCGGCCTGCAACCTTGATTATCCCCGCGACCGGATACAGATTCAGGTCCTCGACGATTCGAACGACGGGTCGTTGTCACAGGTGGAAGATCGCGTGAACGATTGGCAGGCAAGCGGGGTGGACATCCAACTACTACACCGAACCGACCGGACAGGCTACAAGGCAGGTGCGTTACAAGCTGCACTGCCTCATGCCAAGGGCGAATTGATCGCGATCTTTGATGCCGACTTCATCCCTCCCCCCTCTTTCCTCAGGCGGACCGTCCATTATTTCACAGACCCGAAGCTGGGTATGGTCCAGACACGTTGGACACACTTGAATCGCGATGACTCAATGTTGACACGGGGTCAGGCCATCTTCCTGGACGGGCACTTCGTGATAGAACACAACGCGCGTAACCGATGCGGCGCCTGGATCAATTTCAACGGCACAGCAGGGATCTGGCGACGCGAAGCGATCGAATCGGCTGGAGGCTGGCACCATGACACACTAACCGAGGATGTTGACCTGTCATACCGGGCGCAATTGGCAGGGTGGACATTCCTGTTTCTGCCTTGGGTTCAATGCCCGGCCGAATTACCGCCAGAGATCAACGCTTTTAAGAGCCAGCAGCATCGCTGGACCAAAGGTTCGATTCAGACCGCAATCAAACTACTGCCGGCACTGTTGCGGGCGAAAGTGACCCCCACAATCAAGCTGGAGGCGTTCTTCCATCTGACCAGTCCGATGGTGTATCTCTACGTGACCTTGCTGGCAGTGTTGTTTTATCCCGTAATCGCTATGAACATCAATCCGTTTGGGGGGCTGTGGTATGGGCCGATCCTTGGCATGGGGCTCTTTGCCTTGGGAACGGTTTCTGCAGCTGTGTTTTACATCACCAGCCAACATGCCCAGAGACGCAGCATATGGGGCACGATTGCCCAGGTTCCACTGTTGATGGCAATAGGCATTGGAATCGCGATGAATAATGCCATCGCCTGCATTGAAGCCTTGCTCGGCCACCAAAGCCCTTTTGTAAGAACACCCAAATACAATGTTCAGGGCCTTTCAACCCCTGATTGCCAGGAAAGAACGATCGGCCCCATCATCCCGATTCCAGACCTGAAGCGTTCCGTCTGCATGCTGGAAATCGTCATGGGCATCTACATGCTCCTGTGTATCTGGATGTCCGTGCATACGGGACACACCGCCGTCAGTCTTCCGTTCCTGTTTCTGTTCGCTTCAGGATATTTTTATGTCGGGCTTTCCAGCCTGTGGACCCACTTTAAGGTATCCCGGCTGATCCACCAGCCCGTGACACGGATTGCCTGTAAACAGAATCTCTGAGTCAGGCACTCACACATTTACGATAATATTGTTGGCACCATGACTTCTCATCTGCCGTCAGCGATCCAATGCATACAAACTCCGAATGGGGTGCTGTATGAATTGCCACGCCGGCAGATCGGTTGCCTGCGATTTCTGGCCTTGCCGATGATACTGGTCGGCATTGTGTTCATCGGGGCTGGCCTGTATCCGTTGTTGATCGAATCTGGCTTGGCAGACTGGGCGCTCCGCCGGACCGGCAAACCTTTCAGCCCGTTTCATCTGTTACTTGGCTTGGCGTTTGTCGGTGTCGGAACATTCCCAATCTATTTCGGCTGGCTGCTGGCAGGTGGATACAGCACGATAGAACTTCAAGATGATCGACTGATTGCAACGCAGCGGCACGGACTAGTACGCTGGCGTAGAACTATCCCCGTCTCCGCTATCAAGCGTTTTCAGGTCAAATCGTCAGACATCAGCGAGTCGCAGCTCGCGGTTGATTCCGCTTTGAGTGCACTTAACGTGGTACTGGCTGACGGTAAGCTGAAAAATTTAGCTTGGGGCTATCCCAAAACCATGCTGAAAGCCTTGGCGACCCACCTGGCTGAAGAGTACGTCCACTTATATTATGGAGCCCCATTACTGGATCAAGTAGACCCGGCAGCCATGGTTGAGGAACGAACTCTGGGGCAGAACAGGCTGCCTGAAACAGCATTAGATGGCGATGGGACAGATCATGACGAAAATACCATCCCGCCCTTGCCCGCCGAATCCACCATCCGACTTGAGGAACACGACGCCGGTCTGACTATCACGATACCCCCGGTCGGGATACGAAAAGGTGCCAAGGGCCTGTTCGGGTTTGCGATCTTCTGGAATGTATTTATGGCTGTTTTTACCGCTCTCTGGTTCGGATCCGGGGGCATCAAGGCAGGTTGGGAGCTGGTGATCATCTCAGGCTTCTTACTGGTGTTCTGGAGTGTCGGGATCGGAACATTGTTGTCCAGCATCAATGCCGGCCGACGACAGGCCATCTTGGATGTGGTGGGCGACACCTTGTTGATCACGGAACGGAACTTGTTCAAAACAAGGCAAACCGAAATACCACGGGACAACATCCAATCGATTCGAATGGGGCCAAGCGGCACAGAAATCAACGATACTCCTATCATGAACCTGCAGATCCGCCTCAAGAAAGGGAAAAAGATCGGTGTGCTCAGCCAGTTGACGAATGACGAACTGGCATGGATCGCAGCAATACTTCGCCATGCCCTGAAAGTGCCGGCACGCTAATTCAGATGGATTCAGAAAATACCTGATCCACTCGAGCCACGACTGACTGAAACGTGGGATCAGTCAGCACCGGGACTGAGCCGGCGTCATCCACCACATCTTCCGGGTGCAAATTGATCCAGCTCCTGCACCCGACATATTCCGGGCGCTGAATGATGCGTCTGGATTTTGCTAAGCGGAAAACACGTACTGCGATCAAGTATAGTGGACGTTCCGGCTTGTATTTGAACCGCATATCAATCTGCGCGGCCGACCAGCAGTGCATATCGTCGAGTTGGTCAAATGCCCAACGTGATGGCACTTGCCAGACCTTAACCGCTTCGCCTACTGCCCGCAGATCAATCGAATCGGATTTAGCGTATATCGGATCGATTCGATCTTGGTATATAGGCTTAAGCATCTCAGCACGCTGATGCTCGAACGAGGGATAGAGCACAAATCTCGGATATTCCAGCTCAAAAACCCCCGGCCCACCCGATTCGTGAATCCCGCCCTTGCGCAACAACAGGCACAGGTCTCCCGAGAGCATCAGGTCACATACCACTGCCCATTCTTTTAGCGCAACATCAATCACATGCGTCACCATGTTCGGTGCCACGTCTGGGAAAAGGCGAGATCACATACGTTCCACTGTCTCTATCCCCAACAATTCCAAGCCAAGTTTGAGTGTACGTGCAACCAGATAGCAGAGCGCCAAACGGCTGTGGCGTTCCGTGGGATCTTCGGTCGTCAAAACGGGGCATCGTTCATAAAACTTATGGAATGCCGAAGCAAGCTCGTAAAGGTATGTACACAAACGGTGAGGCTCCAGGCTTTCTGCTATACCTGACACGATCTGTGGGAACTGAAGCAGATGCAGCGCCAAAGCCCTCTCAGCTTGCTGTTTAATCTCAACAGGTTGGCCATGCAGGGAATCCGGGTCGATGTTCCCCTTGCGGAAAATCGAACGAATGCGGACATAAGCGTTGATCAGATAAGGAGCCGTATTCCCCTCCAAGGCGAGCATCCGATCCCAATCAAACACATAATCTTTGATCCGGTCATTGCTGAGATCGAAATACTTGACCGCACCGACACCTACGACTTGAGCGATGGAATCACGCTCGTCTTCAGGCAGATCCGGAGCCTTGGTCTCGATCACTTTTTTAGCACGTTCAACCGCTTCATCCAGAACCTCCGCGAGACGAACCGTTCCCCCCTCACGGGTTTTGAAAGGCTTGCGATCCTTGCCCATGATTGTGCCGAAGGGCACGTAGTCCAGACGGGCAGTGCCGACCCAACCGGCCCGGCGTGCCGCCTCAAAAAACTTGTTGAAGTGGTCCCGTTGGCGCGAATCGACTACGTAGATCAACCGATCACCACCGAGGTCTTCGATACGGTGTCGAAGCGCAGCCAAATCCGTCGCGGCATAGCCATAGCCACCGTCAGATTTTCGAACAATCAGCGGTGCCTCCTCTCCCTCAAGAAACACGCACAGGGCACCGTCGCTGATCCTGGCCACTCCTTTCCGTTCAAGTTCCTCCGCCACACGAGCAAGCCGATCGTTGTAGAAACTTTCTCCCTTGATGTCCTTGTCTGCGAGACGAACGTTCAGTCGAGCGAATATCTCGTTCATATGCCGGACCGATTCATCGATCAGCATCCGCCACAGACGAAGGGACTGCTCATCTCCACCTTGCAGGGCAACCACTCGTTTACGCGCGCGTTCTGCGAATTCAGGATCGCTGTCGTATCGTTTCTTGGCCTCCTGATACAAGGCGTTGAGGTCGCCGATATGGTGGTCATCTGATTTTTCCCACCCGGTATCAATCAGGTGTTCGAGCAACATCCCGAACTGTGTCCCCCAATCGCCAAGGTGGTTCTGTCTGATGACTCGATGGCCTTGGAACTCGATCACGCGCGAGATCCCATCGCCGATGATGGTCGAACGCAGGTGCCCGATATGCATCTCCTTGGCCAGATTCGGGCTGGCATAATCAATGACCACTGTTTGAGGCGGATCGGCAACTTCGACCCGCAACCTTTCCGAAGATGCCGTCTCCGCCAACTGCGAGGAGATCAGGTCCGAAGACAGCATGAGATTGATGAACCCGGGCCCGGCCACCTCGGCCCGTTCTATCTCCGCTCCCAATGGCAGAGCATTGCAAATCGCCTCGGCCAGTTCTCGTGGGTTTCGCCCCACCCGCTTCGCCAATCCCATCGCCAAGTTGGCTTGATAATCGCCGAACTTGGGATTCGTCGCCTGACGAAGGATCGGATCGGCTTCCGCATACTCGGGGCCAACCGCTTTCGTGACCGCTTGGCGCAACAGGTCTTCAAGTATCTGTTTAATCTCTGGCATGGGGCGGATAGCGTCAGCGAACAAGGCCCCGGAGTCAAGTCCGGGAGAAACGCCGGTGATATTCCTTCTGATCTGCCCGGAAATGGAGAGACACCAAGCCGATGACCAGCTCGGAGTCATCATGCATCCCAAGCAGTCGAATTCGGCCCGTGAAGAGGTGGGATTGAAAACAGCGATAACCCCCTGATCTGACCGGCTAAACGGCCTCCTGCTGGAGGTCTTCGCCCCGGTGCTGCAACTGGGCCTTGAGCCGGGCCAATATCGAGCTGTGCATCTGACTGACCCGGGATTCGGACAGGTCCAGTGTCACCCCGATCTCTTTCATCGTCATTTCTTCGTAGTAGTACAAGATCACGATCAGGCGTTCGGCACGGCTCAGCCCTTTCGTGATCAACTCTTTAAGATCGCGTTTCTGGACCGCCTTGAATGGATTGACCTGCTTGGCGTCCTTGAGTACATCGATCTCACGGACATCCTTGTTAGAATCGGTTTCGTACCACTTACGGCTCAGCGAGACGACACCCACCGCACCGGCATCCTTACGGATCTTCTCGTATTCATCCTTGTCCACGCCGAGCTTGGCGCAAATCTCTTCATCGGTGGGTTTTCTACCCAACTCCATCTGCAGAGAGCGCCTTGCCTGCTCGACCTGGCTTGATCGGCTCCGTACCAGACGCGGAACCCAATCCATGGACCGAAGCTCATCGAGAATTGCACCACGGATACGCGTGGCACAGTAGGTTTCGAACTTGACTCCACGATTGAGGTCGAATGCGTCGATGGCATCCATCAGGCCGAAGATGCCGGCACTCATCAGGTCATCCAGTTCGACTTCGTCGGGCAGCTTGGCGTAAATCCGTTCGGCGTTGTATTTGACCAACGGAAGGTAATGCTCCATCAAACGATTCCGGAGCTCTTCCGTACCTGTTTTTTTGTATTCGAGCCAGACCTCGCTGATCGGGGTCTCTTCAGATTTCGTAGAGGTTTTGACCGACTGCCGAGATTTCGCCATGGCCTACTCCTTGACCGGCTGGTGGCGCCTGATACGGATCCTTCCGCAGCGCAATAAATCGTGATGAATCAATGAACGTACATTAACGAGTTTATCCGAACTATGCCAAACCCAAGACCAATCAACATCTCATCCACAAGCTTATTCAGCTTTCAACCGAGGATTCGTCTGGAATCGGATGCTCCTGTTTATAACGATTGATCTGATCCATGATGGCCCGCTGTGCAACCAATCCGACCAGATACCCGATGGGCCAGCAGATGATCATGACTAACACAGCACGCAAAAGCACGGTCTGCGGGGTATTGCCCACGTGGATCCCGACCACAATCGCAGCCGCGAAACAGACCAGAGAAAAACAGGATGCGATCACACGTGCGGGAATGGCAGAGCACTCCTTGCTCGAAAGGACATTCCATTAACTATTTCAATATATCGAATCCATTGGGCGTGTGAAGCGCAAATCAAAGGCTTAAAGGAAAAAAATACTCCCTATCAACCCGCCCCATACCGGGTTAACCAACCAGCCATGCCGCCATGCGCCGAAGCAAACCGTGATCACGAGGAGTCGATGCATGCCTGTCAATGCGATGGGCCAGGCGATGCAGACACACACTTGCCGAGGTGGTCGGGTGTTCCAGCACAAACGGCTGTCGTCGGCGGACCGCATGTGACACACGAGGATCGGAAGTTACGTGCCCGGCATAACGTGGAATGAGGCCTAGAAATTTCTTACAGACACCGGCCACGCGATCATAAACCTGACGAGCTTCACGATCGTCGCGAACCTGGTTCACCAGCAATCGAATATCCAAAGCATCCCGCCTCCCACGGGCTTCTCGTGCGGTGGTTTTGATGACCGCATAGGCATCGGTAATGGCGGTAGGCTCGGGGGTCGTGACAACCAATATCTGGTCAACCGCTAAAAGAAAGCCCAACACGTTGGGGCCGATACCCGCCCCCGTGTCAATCAGAATCAGGTCAGCTCGGCATTCCAGATCCCGCATCTGTTCCATCAGACGGGCG
>RFGN01000178.1 GCA_003696645.1 Gammaproteobacteria bacterium
GCTGTTGCCGGAACTGATACATTGGCGCCAGGTGCTGTATGAAGCGGGCTTGATTGGGGTATATCCCGATGGAATTGGCTACGGAAACATCAGCCGGCGGGTGCCGGGGACTGACCAGTTCATCATCAGCGGCTCCGGAACCGGGGAGGTGCCGGTACTCACCGAGGCTCATTTCTCCCTGGTCAAAAAAGTGGACATCGATGGCAACGAACTTTGGTGCGAAGGTCCTGTCATTGCCTCTTCGGAGAGTATGAGCCACGCTGCGGTGTACAAGGCCTGGCCAAAGGCAGGGGCGGTGGTGCACATCCACCAGGCAGCATGGTGGAAAAAATGGTTGCACAAGTTGCCCACCACCGATCCGGCAGCCGAATACGGCACCCCGGCCATGGCCCGCAGTATCGCCCAGTTGACCAGCGAAATCATTGGCCACCAAAAGCAGCCGAAGATCATCGTCATGGCCGGCCACCCGGAAGGGATCATTGGATTTGGGGAGGATCTTGAAGATGCGGCTGAAGACTTGAAGAATCGAAGAACCGAGCCCCGAAAGCTTTCGGGGGAGGAACCGAGGATTTGAGAAGGGAGAGTTTTAATCCAGTACTGCACTGGCCCTGTTGTTCACGATTAAAAACCTACAGCTAGTTCACGCAGCTAAAGATCAAAATGGATTCCGGAGAAATCCCAAGTTGGCAGATATTGACGAAAACAATCTCTTCGATCTCGGTGAGGTCACAGGATCAACAATATTAAATGTCGAGTCGGTAGCTCGATTCTTCAGTTCCTCGATTCTTCAGTTCCTCGATTCTTCAGTTCTTCAGTTCCTCAAATTCTCACATCCTCAAATCCTCTTTCCACCGCCTTCCTGAACCGCAACACCTCCCGCATATCGGCGATGGCGGTGGCGAGGCTGGCATTGCGGTACTCCACTTCTTCCCAATCTTCGTGCAGCACATTTTCCATGCTCAGGGAGGCGTGGCAGGCCATGAGGCGGAGCATTTGAGGCAGGTGCGGGGCTTCCCAGGGCTGCCAGCTGTGTTTGAGAGCGAAGCGCCTGAACTGTTGCAGCAAAAGGTACACGAGGTCTTCCGGCCAGGTGCCGGGCACCGCCTGCAAGAGTGGCATGATCTGGCGGGATGCCGAAAGAAAATCCCTGTTCCGGTCGAACATTGCCGTTGCGAAGCGAAGCAAAAACTCAGGCCTGACGAGGACTGCCAGCTCTGCAAGGCCATTTTGCCAGACGGCAAGTCCAGGATACCCGGGTAGCGCCGTCAGCAGGGCCTCCGCCCATACCGCCGACTTGAAGCGGATGGCAGCCAGGCGGAGGGCCTCCGCCAGCGTCTCCACCCAATCC
>RFGN01000179.1 GCA_003696645.1 Gammaproteobacteria bacterium
AGAACGGTTTTACCGAACTCTTTTCAACCTATATCGGGGGCGGCAATATTGATATAGGCAATTCGATTGCCCTGGATTCCCAGGGGGATATTTATGTTGGAGGGACCACGCAATCGCAGGATTTTCCTATTCCCGCGACAGGTGGATTTGCAACCACTTATCATGGTGGGACCAGGGATGGCTTTGTCGTTCGGTTGGATGCAACCGGAACAAAAATACTGGCAGGAAGCTTTATTGGAGGCAGTGGATCGGATGAGGTCAAGGGTGTTGCTGTTCTGAGCGATGGCAGCCTTTTTATTTCTGGTCAAACAAATTCAACGGATTTGCCTGTAAAGAACCCCCTGCAGTCAAGCCTTGCTGGAAAGACGGATGTATTCTATCAGCGAATGAATGCCACATTATCGACCCTGTTGGCAGGAAGCTATTACGGAGGCAGTGATAATGATTTTCTCCAAGGTATGGCGATTGATGCATCGGATCGCCTGTATCTGGGTGGCATCACCGTATCCAATGACCTACGTTTGAAACAACCCATTCAATCAGCAAATCGCGGAAATGGAGATGGTTTCGTTGCCCGCATAAGTAGTAATAATATCCTTGATTATGCCACCTTTGTGGGCGGCAGGTTTCGGGATTCCATTGATGATGTGGCAGCAGATTCTGCCGGTCAGGTTTTTGTCCTGGGATTTACCGAATCTCCTGACCTGGACGTGACCTCACAGAATGTCTGGCAACCCAAGATTGCCGATGATACAAGAGTATTGGACCCCAAAACAGGTTCTGGTGCTGACCCGCTCAACCCCATAGGCGATCTGTTTCTTGCCCGGCTCAATTCATCAGGAAGTGCGTACGGCTACCTCAGCTATGTTGGGGGCCTGGGGTTTGAACAACCGGGAAGCCTTGCCGTGGATCAATCTGGTAGAGTAATCTTGACCGGCAGTACCACCTCTGCCAACCTGTTTGACCGTTTTCTTTCCGGGAATGTCAATGCTGCCGGGAATGCCTTTGCAGCAATGTTTGACCCGTCACTTTCTGGCAGCAGTGCCCTGGTTCTTTCATCCATCATGTCCGGCAACCAGCCTGATATCGCACGCGCCCTGGTCAGCAAACCAGCTGGGGATGAGTTTTTTGTTGCCGGTCGAACGGAATCTGATAATCTCCCTACACTTAACGCCTTGCAGACACAACATGGTGGCAGCCTATCGGACGGTTTTATTACCAAATTTGGTATCGGTGCCGATGTGGAGGCCTTTGTTGGCTTTCAGCAAGGGACCATTGTTCCGATCGGAAAAAATCTGGCGACAACCTTTGTCAACAGTGTGATCAATAATGGCCCGGATCCGGCCACAAATATCCAGATCGAGATCACTATTCCCAAAAATGCGCAGTTCAACAAGCTGAAAATTATCCAGAACACAACGACCTGCACCTCCACACAACCGGATCAGAACTCGAAGATATTCTGCACCGTAGGCCAATTGCTGGATTCTGAATCGGCCCGTATTGATGTGGAAATGACCCCCAAGGATCTGGTGCAGTTGGACTTCGGAATTCATGCCCAGGCGGATCAACCGGATACCGATCCGACCAATAACACGGGTACCTTTACCACGATCGTTGCCAACTTTCCTGGTGAAGGCAACACCGGGGTACCCAATGCCTTGCTCAAACCTGGAGCTGGGGGAAGTATGTTGCTGGTTGGTGTACTCTTTTTGTTCTGGATTGGAGTCTGGAAGGCGGAAATGTCCAGATTCCGGATCAGGGGCTCTCGGATACGGCAGGCAGCCCCAATTCAAACACGGCCGGATTGATTTCATCCTTGTTCTCGCCGATGAGGACAGGGATACATATGGTATGAGGGACCCTGCGATGGGCCTCGCCCATTTGGTCCGGCTGGATCTCCATGTTCTTGTGGCACCCCTCAAGCACGATTGCCAGATCATCCTCAAGCAATTCGATTATCTTGTATGACTTGCCTTCATATTGGACACTGGCACCGATATCGGGACGCAGACTTTCAAGTATGGAACGGGCCTTGGCTTTCATGATTCAAGTATTGCAGACATCATATCAGTCTACTATACATTACGCTTTTGCGAAAATCATGTCATCGAAGCAACCTGCCTGGCAGTTCAAGCAGAAAATGGTGAAGATATTCAATAAAAAAAATAGATTTTCATTGTAGTTGGCAGCCTGATTTGTTACTTTTACGCCTTTCTTCAGGCATTCACTATGACCAAATATATCTTCATCACGGGCGGCGTGGTCTCATCTCTGGGAAAGGGGATTGCCGCTGCCTCGCTTGGGACGTTGCTTGAATCCAGGGGGCTGAAGGTAACCATCCTGAAACTGGATCCTTATATCAATGTCGATCCTGGTACGATGAGTCCTTTTCAGCACGGGGAAGTCTTCGTTACGGAAGATGGCGCTGAAACTGATCTGGATCTCGGGCATTATGAGCGTTTTTTGCGTTCCAGGATGTCGAAGAAGAACAACTTTACTGCCGGTCAGGTGTATGAAAGCGTCATCCTGCGTGAAAGGCAGGGGGGGTATCTGGGGAAAACCGTTCAGGTGATTCCGCATATCACTGATGAAATCAAGCGTCGGATTATCGCTGGTGCCGAAGGGGTCGACGTGGCCCTTGTCGAGATTGGTGGTACGGTTGGAGATATTGAGTCACAACCTTTCCTTGAGGCCATAAGACAGCTTGGCGTGGAACTGGGAAGACAGAATACGCTTTACTTGCATCTGACCCTGGTTCCCTATATCCCGACATCCGGAGAGGTCAAGACCAAACCGACTCAGCATTCTGTCAAGGAACTGAGATCGATCGGGATTCAGCCCGATATCCTGATGTGTCGTGCCACCGAACCAGTCCCCGAATCCGAGCGCAAGAAGATCGCTCTTTTTACCAACGTAGAGGAAAGGGCTGTGGTGTCTGCACCGGATGTTGATTGTATCTATGAGATACCGCTTTTTCTGCATGCCCAGGGGATGGATCGGTTGGTTGCAGAAAAACTAAGCCTTTCTGTTCGAGATGCAGATCTGGAAAGTTGGCGATCAGTGATTACTGCCATTCATTCGGCTGATAAAGAAGTGCATATTGCCATGGTGGGCAAATATGTAGAATTGACCGATGCCTATATTTCTATCTCCGAGGCTCTTTTTCACGCTGCATCACAGGTCGGAGCAAAGATCAGAATCCATTATATTGACGCTGAAAATGTCAAGGATCAGGAAGAAAAGGTTTTCGCCGGCATGGATGGTATTCTGATCCCTGGAGGGTTTGGTGACAGAGGGGTGGAAGGGATGATCCGCGCAGCGCAGTATGCACGTGAGAATCAATTACCCTACTTTGGCATCTGTCTGGGAATGCAGGTCGCTGTCATTGAGGCCGCACGTCACATGGCGGGTCTTGAAGGTGCCAATAGTACCGAATTTGATCAACAGACACGACATCCCGTCATCGCATTGATCACCGAATGGGTCAACGCTGAAGGGGTAATCGAGCAACGTTCGGAAGATTCCGATCTTGGAGGGACCATGCGGCTGGGTGCCCAGGTCTGCCGTTTGAAGAAGGGCAGCCTGGCCAGTCGTTTTTATGGTGAGAATCTGATCAGTGAACGACATCGCCACCGGTATGAATTCAATAATCAGTATCGGGAACGTCTGGAGGCAGCGGGTCTTAGAGTGGTGGGTGAATCCGAGGATGGCCAGTTGGTAGAGATGGTAGAAGTAGAAGGGCACCCCTGCTTTATTGCCTGCCAGTTTCATCCGGAATTTACCTCGACACCACGTCGCAGCCATCCGCTTTTCAAGGGGTTTGTGAAAGCTGCGATCAAACATGA
>RFGN01000180.1 GCA_003696645.1 Gammaproteobacteria bacterium
GTTGCTGCAAACCAGGGAGATGAAGCGTATTCAGGATGCCAGAACGAGGATGCTGTGTGCCATCGCCGCATACAACACCGGTGGCGGCAATGTGGCCAGCGCCTTTATTTCCGGAAGTCACGACATCGCCAGAGCCAGTGAGATGATCAATCGCATGAGTTATGGAGAAGTCTACGAGTATCTGCGTTCGCATCTTCCGGCACAGGAAACCCGTGATTACGTGCAAAAAGTGCGGGACTACATGAACAACTATCGTGCGCTGGATGGCGCGCGGTGAGCTATAAGACCTGGTTGTCCTATATCAGGACAGAGGGCTCCAACGGCGATGATGTGGTCGGTTTCACCCGTGGTTTCCTCTATGCCGGAGCCAGTACCATCGTCTCATCCCTCTGGCAGGTGGATGATGCGGCGACCTCCGATCTGATGACCGGCTTCTACAAGAACCTGGCACGAGAGGATAAACGCGCCGCGCTGCGCGATGCCCAGCTTGCCACCAAGGCGAAATATCACCATCCCTACTACTGGGCCGCCTTCCAGATGACCGGGGAGGTGAAGTGAAACTGAAGATTAACATACGAAGGTTGTATGGGGTAAATCTAGTAGTGAGGGTGGAGTCATGTTAAATAGAAGATATGTTATAAAAGCCTTATTTGGAGTGATGTTGCCCCAAGTTTTGTTTGTCTCGCTAGCCTATGCAGCGTTGAATCAGAACTATCCTCAGGATATTGCGACTGAGAGTCCTTCGAGACTTCTGGAACGCTCAATATGGACCGGCAGTGTGGCCGAGAAAAAGATGATACGAAGGTATTTGGCCGAGAAATTTCCAGATTCATACGAGGGTATGTTTTCGAAAGCTGCCATGGCGGGATACGAGGGTGATGCGAAGTCAAGAATAACAATTCTTAAGGATTGTGTCAGACGATATGGGGCGGGAGCCCCTGCATGTTTGGGGAATCTTCTAGCCTATGCTGATGATACCAGTCGATACCTCGAATTGGCAGAGCAGTCCCTGGCCCAGGAACCCTCCATTTATGGTTACTGGATATTCACGAATTTGGGGATCGAGTTTAAAACGGCAGAGGACAGGAGGAAGTTTTTTAACCGTTGGCAGGGAAAGGTTTCTCCCGAAGCCATTGATTATATCAGGGCGGTCGAATTGACCAGGCAAAGGCAGTATAAAGAAGCTGCATCCTTGCTCCGGCAAGTGTTGCTTAGTGAAGATATTGGCGCGCTTCTGAAGGCAGATGCATATTCACGCTGGTTGAATCTTCAACTCTATCACTTGATGTCCTCCGGACTGTCGGCTCGATCGAAGATTGAAATCCTGATAAAACCTTTGGTTGAGGTGGCCAAAGCTGAACTTCTGAAACGCGGGCAACATGGATCATCAGAGAGAAGCCGGAAAGTTCTGGCTGGAATGTATGAGTCTTTAGCCGGGAAAATTGAGAGCGAATTCAATGCTCCCAGGCTTGCGTTACAAATTCTGAAAATGTCTCCCTACCCGACCGTTGAGCAGGCTCTTTCGATGGCGAGAATGCTGGACTCATTTGATCTTGGTTATCAGGTTGATGCTGCCATCAATGTGTTGGTTCAAGGTCTGGAACGTTTTCCCAATCAGAGCCAGTTGGAGGCTGCTTACGCGAACGCTTTGTTTCAGAATGGAAATTATGACAACCATATGGCGCAGGCCCGAGAGTATTTTCAGCGCAGCTTGAAGCACGCCTATACGTACAAGGATCAAGTAGAAACCTTAAAAACGTACGGGAAAATGGCAATCGCGAGTTTGCATTTTGAAGAAATGCTCCGGTTGCTGAAATCATACATGGGGAATGGCCACGATGATGAGTTGTTGTGGGAGATCTACCAGAATAGACGTGCAGCTCAAGATTTCAGGCAAGCATTGACCTATCTTGACCGGTATATTGCTAACAGCAAAAACAGGGCTGAACTGTTCAAATTTGAACGGCTTGATTTATTGCGTTACATGAATAATGAAGAAAGGCTTGCGACGTATGCCAGAAATCATCCTCTGCTGGAGCAATGGGAGCGAGACTTTGGACAGGAGCTGAAAATCCATATCAATTTTGAATCTGGATCGTCCAGAATACCTCCTGAGGATTATGCGAAACTCGATAGAGTGGCGAATCTGCTTAATTCCACCAGCGCCAGAGACTATATTTTTTCCATTGTTGGCCATACAGATAGTGTTGGTTCAGAAACGATGAATCAAAACCTTTCATTGCGCAGGGCGCGCGCGGTTGCCAGATATTTTGAACATAATCATGGAATTTCGATGAACCGACTCCAGATCCAAGGTTTGGGGGAATCGTATCCCATTGCAGACAATTCGAAAGCATCCGGGAGAGCGCAAAACCGTAGGGTCGCCATTTCGCCGATTGCAAAAGCAGGAGAGCCTTTATTGGCGCTGAGTGGTTATTTGGATTCCCAGGCCAGGGCGGTATCGCCCGACGGTCGTTATGTTGTGACGGGAACCTTGCCTGCCCAGCTATGGGACATGGAGAATCATGTCATGATTCGTTCATTGGGTCGTGTCGGAATTAGCTCGTTTTCTCCGAATGGCCGTTATTTGGCCACGATCGTTGGGTACGAGAATCCTGATGGAATAAAAACCTGGGATATCCTTGTTTACGATACAAGATCCGGTTTGCCTATCGTCCAACAGCCCTTTTGGGGAGGGGCGGGGAATGTGGCATGGTCTCCTGACAGCGGGCACTTCATTGTGGGCTTGGGGGCATTGTCAGGCGCGTGGGTGTTTGACGTGCGTAAAAAACGGCCAACGAGGTGGATCAACGAGTGGCGCCATGGCGATGTAATATACTCCGCATGGGATAAAATGAACAGGTATATTTTTGTAGGAGATCACCGGGGGAAGCATATATATGCGCTGAATCCGAACACATTTCATATCGAGAAAAAAATTGACGTGAAAGGAGGATGGATTTTTGATCTGAACCTAAGTGGGGATGGGTCTTTGCTGGCCTTCCGCGATAATTATGAAAAGCTTCATCTTTGGGACATATCGAGATGGGTTGAGCGACAGGTGGTGCCCGGTGTTTTGGCACCACATGTTGTACCTGACTCCGCAGATTATTGGCTGTTGATGCGTGATAATTCGTATGTTTTTCTTGATGCGGAATCGGGTCAAATGTCGCCTTGTCCAGAAGTCGGACGCTTATTAAGCAAGGGTATGCTCATCGCGCCCCATAGCAGAACAGGGTACATCTTTGATGAGAAATCCGTCAGCAAATATGTGCTGGACGACACCTCATTCACCCATGCGGGTCGGTACGAATATAAAGTAAGCAGAGCATGGGAATCGCACGCTTTCAGAAAGCTTGGGCTGTTGGCCATATTTGATCAATCTGGCGTCAATATACTGGATGTTTCCAATGGTCATGTCGTGCATCATTGGGATGCGAGCGTTGATTGGGTTGTCCAGATTCCAAATGGATTGGTTACCACTGAAGCCGGGCATCTGTATCAATATAGCCTTGTGGATTATACAAGAAGGCATCTTGCCTCGCTGCACTTTGACGTTAAAGGGATTGATGCAAGCACCAACCTGGTTGTTGTTGGTGGTTCAAAAAACAAAGCATCCAACGAGCTGATTGTCGAACTGTATAATCTTCAAACAGGAGAGAGACTGGGAAGATATACAGCTCCTTTGCGCACGGCGCGTTTGGTATACCGAGACCACACCTTTTGGAATGGCTTGACCAACCTCGTTCTTTCCCCGGACAAGAAACAAATTCTTTTTTCTACCAAATGGCTTGATCAGTCCGAAATGTTTTATTCCAAATATTTGCGGGCAATCGATTTACGGGATGGAAGCATTCGAGATGTTGTTAAAGTTGGTCGCGGAATCACCTCTTTTTTTCTGAATGAATCACATCCTGAGTCTCCGATTTCTCTGACAGTCAAAGGGGAGGAATATCGAACTCATTACTATTCCTTGGATGGAAGGCATGCTGGTTCTTCTGTGGCAGCTAAGGGAGAGACCGTACGCGAGATCGGAAAATGGAAGCTGGCCTATGGAGCTTCGTATTTGGAAGTCTCTGGAGGTTCGACTGGAAAGCAGACCCTGACTTTTGATCGAGCGATCGCTGCGGTGGATGCTTTCCCCGATAACAACCTGATGACGATTCTGTTTGAAGACAATCGAATCGAATTCTACGACCTTTCTCATTTTCAGAAAAGGTTGACGGTTGTCCTGGAGGATGGCGGGGAGTGGTTTGCTTATAACGCCGCAGGTTACTACGCCAGTTCATTAACCGGGGCAGATCATGTTTATCTTGCAATCGGGGATGTTCTCCATCGCATCCAGGATGCTGCAGTGGACAAAAATCGTCCGGGTTTGATAGCACAAGAATTGCGAGCTATTGCTACGGGCAAGGCGCTTGTCAACGCATCAGGTGCCGAGGTGCGTTTCCCCTCCGCAAAGCAGGCTTTTCTTTCTCCTTACAGGTTGGAGCTCGTTACCCCCAAACGCGAGGAGGTGACCGGGAGCCAGTATGTGATGCGATTGCGAGTAAGGATGGAGAAATCGGATTTGCCTGTCCCGAAGGTTGTGTATTCCCAAAATGGGAGAGTTTTTAATGACCGAGGAATTAGCATCAAGCCTGTCAAGGAATCAGGAAACAGCTTTGTTCTTGAACAGCGGTTTAATTTGGAAAACGGGATGAATGTGTTGCGAGCCTGGGTGGAGCTTCCGGGCGTGCATATCAGCCCTGTTGAGGCCTACATCAAGAAAAATGCCGGCGTGATATCGGCAGGTACAGCAAGTCCAAATACCCATTTGTGGTATTTTGGCGTTGGTGTCTCCAGATATGCAAAAAAGGAAATGAATCTGGATTACGCTGATGCGGATGCAGAGTCATTGGGGCGAGCCTTGAAAAAACAAGAAGGTAAACTGTTTCGCAAAGTCCATGTTAAGGTTCTTACAGACGAGAGCGCGACGGCTCGCGATATCAAGATAGCGATGAATAAATTCTTGCGGCAGGCATCCAGCCAGGATGTCATTATTATATTCTTGGCGGGGCATGGCGTGCAGGATTCAGATCAGACCCTGTATTTCATGCCTAATGATGGAGACTATGAGGTGCCATATACAGGAATGGATGTAGCTGAATTTAATCGGTTTTTGCGGAATCGACCTCGAAACCAGAAGGCTCTTCTGTGGGTCGATATTTGCCATGCGGGCGCCTTGGGGAGCAAGGAGTGGAAGACAAGAGGTCGGCTTGCATCTGAAGAGGTTATTCAGGAATTGTCGAATGGAACAGGTATAGGCGTTCTTGCGTCTTCGACAGGGCGGGAGTCATCTCTTGAATCCGCTCAGTTTTCTGGCGGTCATGGTGCCTTTACGGCCGGACTGCTAAGAGCGCTTTCAGGGGAGGCGGATAAAGAGACGGGCAACCATGATGGCGTGGTGAGTTTGTTGGAATTGCAAAATTTCGTGTCCCGCATTGTTCCGAAGCTAACGGATGGACGCCAGCACCCTACCAGTCCGGAAATGGTAAACCTTCGAGATTTCCCAATTGCTGTTAATTTTTAACCTGTGGAACAAAGTCTGGCCTGGAGGTGGGTAGATGGGTTTTTCTATGGATGAAACGATGAAATCATGGAGGCTGAAGATTTGGCTGTTTGGGGGTATGGCAATTTCCGGAGCGGTTCTTGGAGTCATTTTGTGGCAAGAGATGCCATCTCCTCAGTTGCGTATGAAAGAAGTAACGCGGTTGGATCGCCCACATGAGTGGGTATATGTTCAACAAAGGCATGTTTCTTTTATCAGGCCTTGGAATATTGTTTTTTCTCTAGATGGTAATCGTATTATTTCAGGCGACGCTAAAGGCATAATTACTTGCAATGATGCCCGCACAGGGCATGAAATTTGGGCGATCAATGCCCACCGTGGACTCGAAATTTTCACATTGGAAATTAGTCCTGATGGGAGGAGTTTGCTTTCTACTGGGAGAGATGGAAGCGTTAGGTTATGGAGAATCAAAGATGGGTCTGAGTTGGCATCCCTTGTTGATTATGATTATTTTGAGGACCATAAAACCCGCATAACTGTAAATGGAGAGCGACCTTATTATAGCGATGCGACATTTAGCCCTGATGGAAAATATTTGGCGACTGCCTCCGTTATATTAGAAAAACCCAAGTCTGACAGATTGTACGCCCTTTGGAGGCATCTGGTGGCATTGTGGGATTCAACCGAATATGCCGACGATGATCTGGCCTCTAAAAGTCTAAAATTCCTTCTGGATTTACCAGAGAATATTAATGATGTTTTTTCAGGGTTCGCACTCGTCAATACAGGGGCGTTGAGGGTGTGGGATCTTCAGACAGGCCGAAAAATATGGGAAAGTACAAACTATGCTTTTGCGGGGGGGGCGGATTTTTTCTCAGGGGTGATGTATGATAAGTCGGGTGGTTTTCTCATTTCATACGCTTCTGGCAATGCCGTAGTGTTCGATGCTGTCAGTGGTGAGAGAATCAAAACATTTCAGTATGAAGGATCGTTGGAAGACATTAAGAGCGAAGGTCGACATCTTGTTGTAGTAAGCAAATCAGACCATCTCCTTGTCACCCCTTTTATAAGGCATGATTATAACCTTCAGACGGGAAAAGAGTCGCAAAGCAAAATGCGTGCATTCCCAGAAGATCGTAACGCCGATTTTTCCTTATTATATGATCACGGAACAATATCTTCGGTAAATGCAATCACCGGCAAACAATTGTGGAGCCGCGAAGGATTCTATGAACATCCCCTGTTTTTTTCTCCTCACAGGAAATATGTAGTGGCTAAGTCCAAACCTTCATTGACTTGGCAGGCAGCCTATGGCGATGGGGGTTATTTTGATGTTCTGGATGCTTCGACGGGAGAAACGATTTACAGGATAGGAGATGGCCCAACGGGGGGGGGACTGGTTAAGGTAAGTTCGAACAAATTGCTTCAATATGGAAAATATTCTGGATCTTGTATATCTCAGATCCAATTGTCAGACAAGGGAATGGAAGATGTGGCTGTTGGAGCATGCGATGAATTCTGGGAAAAGTTTTCCATTCATGATGGTATGCCTTTGCTTTCAGTGAGTCCTGACGGGCGATATCTTGCTTCAGGAAGCAGTGAAGGATGGATTGATCTATGGGATAGAAAAAAGCAGGAAAAAATTTGGTCGTTTCATAACGACGGGTCTTTTTTAAATGACTTGGCTTTCTCTTCAGACGGAAAACATATTATAACGGCTTGGTTGAATGGTCCGATAAGGGTTATGAATGTGGCTTCGGGTAAGGTGGAAAACGAATTGAGAGATTCACCAATTGATCTGCTACTGGCCGTTAGTCCTGATGGCTCTCTTATTGCTGGGGTCAATGAAGGTGGCCCCAGTGTGACGCTGTTGGACTACTCCTCATTGCTACACTCGAACTCATGGTCATCTTTGGTGAAGCGAGCCCAATTCAGGAAGGATAAAAGCAATGTTGTTTCATTATCTTTCTCCTCGAACGGTCGGTTTCTTGTCCTTGGCAATAGCGATGGATTGGTTGAACTCTGGGATGTTAATTCGAGACAGAAGGTTCGTAGCTTCAGTGGACATCGGGGCTCTGTCGAATCCGTCGCGTTTATTTCGGGCGACAAGCGTATCGCTTCCTCCAGTATGGACGGAAGCATTCGATTGTGGGATGTTGGGTCCGGCAAGGGAATCGTTCAGATGGCTGTCTTTGACGATGGTGAATGGATTTCAATAACACCTGAAGGCTTTTTCGAAGCATCCTCTCCCAAGGCGGCGCGCTATCTGAACGTCCGAAAGGGGAACAAGGTCTTTGGCATTGACCAGTTCTATGACCGGTTTTACCGCCCCGATCTTGTTCAGGCGAAGCTGGCGGGCGATCCGGATGGTCTGGTTGCGCAAGCGGCGAGCAGAATGAGTCTGGACAAGATGCTGGCCA
>RFGN01000181.1 GCA_003696645.1 Gammaproteobacteria bacterium
GCTGGGTAAAAAGGCAAAATACACCACCGGCAAGGTCAATTCGGTCTTCGGATTCCGGGATGACCCCAGGTTTGTTCAGGTCTCCACCCCGATTCATTCTGGGAACAGTGGTGGACCACTTTTCAATCAAAACGGAGAGGTTGTAGGAATCATCATCTCCCAATTGAATGCCATGAAGATGTTCGAGACCACCGGTGACATTCCACAGAATGTCAACTATGCCATTAAACTTCCCTATCTCAAGGCATTGATCCAGCTGTTACCCAAGTCACCTGATCTTTTCTCTCATCGACAGACATACTCGGATACCAGTCAGATGATTGCGAAACTGGCGCAATCGGTGCTCACCGTTGTGGCAGAGTAAATGATTTGACCAAACTCTTGTCAGTCAATCCGGCTGTCAGATTTCTATCTCTATGAAAGGCGGAAAGATATCAATGAGGTTGCCTGCCCTCATGTTCAGGCTTCTTGTCAGAAATTGCCGGTTTGGTTGGTGTTGTGGTAGATATCTCCCCTTCCTTGCCTTTCGGGATAGTTGACAGATACTCACTGAAGCCAGTCAACGCATTTTCCAGTACCTCATCGATCCATTTCATGAATCGTATATCCAGCCCCGCCTGGACATCCTGAGGAATTTCTTCGAGATCCCGCCGATTGTCTTCCGGAATCAATACAGTCTTGATGCCTCCACGTTGCGCTGCCAGCAGTTTCTCCTTGAGGCCACCGATAGGGAGTACCTCACCTCGCAAGGTAATCTCTCCGGTCATGGCCACTGAAGCATCAACCTTGCAACCCGTCAGAACAGATACCAACGCAGTACACATGGCAACACCGGCACTCGGCCCATCCTTGGGAATCCCCCCTTCCGGAACGTGAATATGGATATCACACTTCTGAAAAGTATCTGCATCAATCCCCAACACAGAGGAACGGCTTCGTACAACGGTCATGGCAGCCTTGACAGACTCTTGCATGACATCTCCAATCTGACCCGTTATCGACAGTTTACCCTTGCCCGGCATGACGGCTGCCTCTATCGTCAGAAGATCTCCGCCAGACTCGGTCCAGGCCAGCCCTGTTACCTGACCCAGCTCATCTTCTTTTCCAGCAATGCCGTAACGAAATCGTCTAACACCAAGGAGTTTCTTGAGATTCTTGGTGGTAATATTGACCTTCTTCTTTGCATCAGGGTTTGAAAGCAGTTGTTTGACAACCTTCCTGCATATCTTGGCTATCTCTCTTTCCAGCCCCCTGACACCTGCCTCACGAGTATAATAACGAATAATGTCAAGGATGGCTCCACGACTGAAGCTGATCTCTGAAGATTTCAGACCAGCAGCCTTCATCTGTTTCGGAATCAGGTACTGGCAGGCAATATTCACCTTCTCCGGTTCAGTATAGCCCGATAGCTGGATCACCTCCATCCTATCCAGCAGTGGTGCCGGAATGGTATTCAATGAATTGGCCGTGCACACAAACATGACCTCGGAAAGGTCGTAATCCACCTCAAGATAATGGTCGTTGAAGGTGTTGTTCTGCTCGGAATCCAGCACTTCAAGAAAGGCAGAGGCAGGATCACCCCTGAAGTCGGTGGCCATCTTGTCAATCTCGTCAAGAAGGATCATCGGATTTTTGACCCCAACCTTGGACAGACGCTGAATAATCTTGCCCGGCATGGAACCGATGTATGTTCTCCTGTGACCTCTAATTTCGGCCTCATCTCGAATACCGCCCAGAGCTATCCGGGAATATTCGCGGCCCGTTGCACGGGCAATAGACTGGCCAACCGAAGTCTTTCCCACTCCGGGAGGCCCCACCAGACACAGAATAGGTCCTTTGATCTTTTTGACACGGTGCTGGACTGCCAGATATTCGAGAATCCTTTCCTTGACCTTTTCGAGTCCATAATGATCCTCATCAAGAACCTTTCTGGCGTATTCCAGATCATAGCGAATCTTGCCCCGCTTGCTCCACGGAACACTGGTCAGCCATTCAAGATAATTCCGTACCACAGTCGCTTCGGACGACATGGCCGACATCATTTTGAGCTTGTTCAGTTCCGATCTGGCCTTCTTGTCGACCTCTGCCGGCATCTTTGCCTTGTTGATCTTCTCTTCCAGCTCATTGATTTCCGAGGCCCCGTCATCCAGCTCACCCAGCTCTTTCTGGATCGCCTTGAGCTGTTCATTGAGATAATATTCCCGTTGACTCTTCTCCATCTGCTGCTTGACCCGCCCCCGAATCTTCTTTTCCACAGAAAGGAGTTCGATCTCTTCCTCGAGGTAAGCGACCAGTTTTTCAAGGCGTTCGCGCACATCCAGAATCTCAAGAAGCTTCTGTTTCTTGTCAAGTCTGATGGACAGATGTGCTGAAATACTGTCGGCCAGACGACTGGCATCATCGATACTGGACAATGAAGTCAGGACCTCTGCCGGCAATTTGGCTGTCATGTTGATATAACGTTCGAATTGATGCAGGACCGAGCGTATCAGGGCCTCCAGATCGGAACTATCCGAGACGATTTCATCCAATTTCTGGATGCTGGCAGACATGTATTCTCCAGTGGTCTCAACCTTGATCATCCTGACACGGCTCTTCCCTTCCACCAGGACCTTGACGGTTCCATCAGGAAGTTTGAGAAGCTGCAGGACCTTGGCCGTTGTCGCCACACGCCAGATATCATCCTGCGCTGGGATCTCTACGGTCGGATCTTTCTGGGCTACCAGAACAATGTCACTTTCTTCCTGTTTCATCGCCTGGTTGAGGGCATGAATCGACTGCTCACGTCCTACAAAAAGAGGAATCACCATATAGGGATAGACCACCACATCACGCAGTGGTAGAACCGGGAGCACTTTTTCTGAATCTGACATAACGATCCTGTATCAGGAGGCCTTGGCGGTTGAAGGAGATTCCTCTCCACCCTGGTAGATCAGGATGGGAGCGGTCTCGCCATTGACGACGCTTTCATCAATCACAACCTTGCGGACATCTTCCATGGAAGGCAGTTCATACATGATGTCCAGGAGTACATGCTCGATAATAGAACGCAAGCCGCGTGCTCCGGTCTTTCGTTCGATGGCCTTGTGAGCGATGGCCTGCAATGCAGCGGGGCGAAACTCCAGCTCACAGCCTTCCATCTCAAACAGCTTCTGATATTGTTTGGTGAGCGCATTTCTTGGCTCTGTCAACACTCTGATCAAGGCAACTTCATCAAGCTCCTCAAGCGTGGCAATCAGAGGCAGGCGTCCCACAAACTCGGGGATGAGACCATACTTGATCAGATCCTCGGGCTCGACCTTCTGCAACACAGCCCCGGAAGACAGCTTTTTACGACGGCTCTTGACATTGGCAGAGAATCCTATTCCGCTCTTTTCGGTGCGTTCCTGTATCACCTTGTCCAGCCCGGCAAAGGCGCCGCCACAGATGAACAGCACGTTTGAGGTATCTACCTGCAAAAATTCCTGTTGGGGGTGTTTTCTGCCACCCTGGGGTGGTACAGAACAGACACTGCCCTCGATCAGCTTGAGGAGAGCCTGTTGCACGCCCTCACCCGAAACATCGCGAGTAATGGAGGGATTGTCAGATTTTCTGGATATCTTGTCGATTTCATCGATATAAACGATTCCGGTCTGGGCCTTTTCAACATCGTAATCACACTTTTGAAGAAGTTTCTGAATGATGTTTTCGACATCCTCGCCAACATAGCCGGCTTCGGTGAGTGTGGTTGCGTCTACAATGGTAAAAGGCACTTCGAGAGTTCGGGCCAACGTCTCGGCGAGAAGGGTTTTTCCGGAGCCGGTCGGCCCAATCAGCAGAATATTGCTCTTGGCAATTTCAACCTCATTCTCGTCAGGAAGACTCAGCCGCTTGTAATGATTATAGACCGCTACAGACAGGGCCTTCTTGGCCTGATCCTGACCAATCACATAGGCATCCAGAGATTCATTGATCTCGCAGGGAGGTGGCGGATTACCCAATGTCGCCTGATGCCCTTCTCCCTTGGCCTCTTCACGAATAATCTCATTACAGAGGTCCACGCATTCGTTGCACACATAGACAGAAGGTCCGGCAATCAGCTTTTGTACCTCGTCCTGGCTTTTGCCACAGAACGAGCAATACAGCTGCTTGCCGGATCCGCCTGAGCCATTGGAAGTCTTGTCACTCATCCTCTTTGTCATCCATCATTTAGAGGGCCATCATTGCAATCAGTTCCCTGAAGAGGTGTCTGCCCGGGCATTCAGTACATCATCTATCAATCCATATTCTACACCATCCTCCGCCCCGATAAAGAAATCACGGTCGGTATCCGCCTGGATTCTCTCCAGTGGTTGGCCGGTATGGTGGGCCAGAATCTCGTTCAATTCCTGACGGATCCTGAGAATTTCGCGTGCATGAATATCAATATCCGTGGCCTGCCCCTGAAAGCCGCCCAGAGGCTGGTGAATCATGATCCGGGAATGGGGCAGGCTATAGCGTTTTCCCTTGGCACCTCCAGCAAGCAGGACCGCCCCCATACTGGCGGCCTGGCCGATGCACATGGTGCTGACATCCGGTGAGACGAATTGCATGGTGTCGTAGATGGACATCCCCGCTGTTACCGAACCACCGGGAGAGTTGATATAGAGATGAATGTCCTTGTCCGGATTTTCAGACTCGAGAAAAAGCAGTTGAGCCACTACCAGATTGGCCATATGATCATCGATCGGTCCGACGAGGAAGATGACCCTCTCCTTGAGAAGACGGGAATAGATATCATAGGCACGTTCACCGCGGGCGGATTGCTCCACCACCATGGGCACCAGATTCGCACGGATCTCTTCAGACATCATGCAGCCAGCTCCATCAGTTCATCGAAGGACAGATTCTTTTCCTGTACTGAACCCTGTTCCATGACCCAGTTTACAAAGGCATCCTGCGCCAATTTGAATTCGATGGCGGCCAACCGGTTCATGTCTTCGTAATACCATTGGGTGATCTGCTCCGGCTCCTCATACAGTTCGGCAATCTTTTCCACCTCTTGCCGGATCTGTTCATGCGAGACATGGATCTTTTCCTGCTTGGTGGCCTCGGAGATCAACATGCTGTTACGTACCCGTCGCGCGGCTTCCTCCCTCAACTCGGCCGGATCGGGCAATTTTTCGGTCTGATTGAGGGCCTTCGCGCGTTCATTGATCTGCGCGTTCAACCGATTGTATTCTTCTTCCACCAGGCTGTCTGGTAGATCAATCGTGAAATGACTGCTGATCTGTTCAAATACCCGCGCCTTGAGCAGGGCATTGATCTTGCCTTCCAGTTCCCGTTGCATATTGTTGCGAACCTCTTCACGCAACACATCCAGGTCTCCGGATTCGATACCAAACCCCCTGGCGAATTCGGCATCCAGTTCCGGCCGTTCAGCCTCGGAAACAGAAATCAGGGTCACGATATGTTCGACCTCACGACCAGCCAAGGTCTTGTCCGCGTACGAATCCGGGTAGTTCACTGCAAGCGTAAACTCGTCTCCCGCTGACTTGCCCACCAGACCCTGTTCAAAGGTATCCGGCAGCGTGTGACTACCAATCACAAGGGTCAGGGTCTTGCTGTCCAGCGGAGAAACCTCCTCCGATGACGACTCCCGATAATCGATCATCACCTGGTCTCCTTCCTGAGCAGGACGTTCCACCAGGGTCCAGCTGGCCTTCTGCAGTCGCATCCTGTCAAGCACCCGATCGATATCCGCATCGGTAATCTCGGCCGTGGGGCGTTCGATCTCCACATTGGAGAAATCTGGCATGGTGAATTCCGGCAATACCTCGAAGGTAGCGGTAAAGCTCAGTTCTTCACCCTTGCTGCTGGGTTGAATATCGAGCGTCGGCTGCCCTGCCAGTTTGATGGCCTGCTCCGTGATGGCCTCCTGCAGGGTCTTTTGTACCAGCTCCTGACTGACTTCATTGCGAACCCGGCTGCCATATTTGGTCTCGACCACCCCAACTGGCACCTTGCCGGGGCGAAAGCCGTCCATACGAATCGTTGCGGCCAGCGATCGCAGGCGATTGCTGACCTCGTTGTCGACCTGTTCAGCCGGGATGGTGACGGACAGACGCCGCGTCAGGGAATCGATGGGTTCCAATGAAACCTGTTTGCTCACTCGTGAATTCTCCATAGTCGTGATCGGAAAGTGTGGTGCGAAAGGAGAGACTCGAACTCTCACGGGTTACCCCACTGGAACCTAAATCCAGCGCGTCTACCAATTCCGCCACTCTCGCAAAAGAGATGATTATATAAGAATCAGGCCGCAAATCCTACCGGGACATGACCTTGTTTCCTTCAAGC
>RFGN01000182.1 GCA_003696645.1 Gammaproteobacteria bacterium
GATGCCCTCTGCTCAACTCTTTATCTGTGCTGCTTCCCTATCGTCCATTCACAGAGAGTCGACCGGCCATTTGGCCCCAAAGATCACTATATCATCGGCGCCTCCTTTCCTCTCACCATATCAAAAAACGGGACAGCCGGTGAGGTGGACTGCCCCGTCCTTGGGATTAACAGGTACAGGCGGCAGATTACCGCCGTTGTTATCACACAGAATTGATAGGTCTTTTCAAACGAGCGACAGAATGCGTTCACAATCACACCGGATCCCATAATATCGTCGTTTCTGCCGACCGGATGTAAAAGCGCGATGTCAGACTGCGGACAGCTAAACTGCTCGGGGTGTGCTCTGGCTGATTTGTTGCTTCCCTAAAGTCGTACGTGAAGTCGTGATGTCTTCGGTCGTCCTTAACCAGACAACCAAATCAGTCAACCCACTTACTACGCGGCCAGTATAAACCCCTCTGCGCGGATTGTCAAGTCCTTTTTCGCCATAACATCGGTTTAGGGCGCCATCACTGTCATTTACAAGGACTTAGAACACAATTTTTTGTCCCCACGGGGCCGCAGCAGATGAACCGCGCATGTCTGCTGTCCCCTGTGCCAAACGACCTTTGAACGGGATCCACAGAAGTTCATTGAAAAGAAAACACAAAAGCACTCTTTGCACTAATCACGCACCAGCCTCAATCCCCCCTCCTGTTCCCCTCTGTTAACCAACCGGCAGAGGGGATCTCTTTATGGTCTCGCACTCTGATGTGCCCGTCACACGCCGCCCGATGGCCAAAGGATGACGAAAACTGAATAATATTCTTCAGTAAATTAAAGAATATTGTCCGAATAGATATCAGACAGCATCCGCATGCTTCTCGTAACCACTTGCATATCAATGGATTCAACTGTCGTCAAGCGTCGTGGCACAGACCTTGCACGTACTATTGGCAGAACAAAAAAACAAGGAGAAAGCAGCATGCGTAAAACACTAACCTTCGCCATCGTCGCCATCGTCGCGCTGGCGACCGCCGGTTCCGTCGTCACCGCTCAAATGATGGGCAGTGGCCACATGATGGACCAAAACAAGCCTCAGACTGATTCGACTGCCGGAATGTCCCACAACATGATGGGGATGTCCGGCGACATGCCGAAGCAGTGCGCGATGATGTCGTCACGCCTGGAGGACATGCAGAAGCAGTTCGACCGGATGATGACGA
>RFGN01000183.1 GCA_003696645.1 Gammaproteobacteria bacterium
ACGGAACGCATAACACTGATGATTTGAGCTTCAGACCTTTAGCTCTATTGCTAGAACCTCCGATCTGAAAAAATCATCTTTCATGCCATGCACGTCTGTAACCAATAGGTTTCATGCACTTTTCACCCCCCTTCCGGGGTACTTTTCAGCATTCCCTCACGGTACTAGTACACTATCGGTCTTGAGAGATATTTAGCCTTGGATGCTACTTTCACCCATATTCGCTGCCCACTGCCAAGGACAGTTACTCGGGTATGATTAGGTCCTATACTACTTTACCTACGGGGGTATCACCCTCTATGCCAGAACGTTCCAGGACATTTCGGCTGTATTCTAGGATACCACATTATCATACCAAAACACCACATCTCCCGAAGGATTCAGTTTGGGCTGTTTCCTTTTCGCTCGCCGCTACTTGGGAAATCTCAGTTGATTTCTTTTCCTCGTGGTACTAAGATGCTTCAATTCCCACGGTTCGACCTCCACTACAAATGTAATGGAGTAACTAAAGTTAAGATACTCATTCGGAAATCTCGGGATCATAGGGTGCGTGCACCTACCCCGAGCTTATCGCAGCTTGCCACGTCCTTCATCTCTCCTCAAGCCTAGCAATCCTCCTATTGGCGTCTTTACACCGGCAATTTCAGCCACATATTACACGACTATGCACGATGATCATTGTAGACTCTTCAGGGTCGAAGCGTCTACTACATCCTTCATACATCATTTTCATGATGCATTGCATCTGATGGTTTGTAAAGATCATGTGCATTCCGGCACTTCCTTTTGTCTAAGGAGGTGATCCGACCGCAGGTTCCCCTACGGTCACCTTGTTACGACTTTTCCCTTGTCGCTTACCTCAAGTTCGATAACGCCAATTAGACGTCACCTCGCTAAAGGCAAACTTCAATGAAACGACGGGCGGTGTGTGCAAGGAGCAGGGACGTATTCACCGCGCGGTAATGACACGCAGTTACTAGGGATTCCATATTCGTGAGGGCGAGTTGCAGCCCTCAGTCATAACTGTGGTAGCGTTTGAGGATTACCTCCTCCTTTCGGATTTGGGACCCATTGTCACTACCATTGCAGCCCGCGTGTGGCCCCAGAGTTTCGGGGCATACTGACCTGCCGTGGCCCTTTCCTTCCTCCGCATTAACTACGGCGGTCCCGCTAATTCGCCCCACTACTCCTGAGAGTAATGGTGGCAACTAGAGGCAAGGGTCTCGCTCGTTACCTGACTTAACAGGACATCTCACGGCACGAGCTGGCGACGGCCATGCACCACCTCTCAGCTTGTCTGGTAAAGTCTTCAGCTTGACCTTCATTCTGCTGTCTCTCCGGGTAAGATTTCTGGCGTTGACTCCAATTGAACCGCAGGCTTCACCCCTTGTGGTGCTCCCCCGCCAATTCCTTTAAGTTTCATACTTGCGTACGTACTTCCCAGGCGGCAAACTTAACGGCTTCCCTGCGGCACTGCACTGGACACAATCCAGTGCATCACTGAGTTTGCATAGTTTACGGCTGGGACTACCCGGGTATCTAATCCGGTTTGCTCCCCCAGCTTTCATCCCTCACCGTCGGACGTGTTCTAGTAGACCGCCTTCGCCACAGGTGGTCATCAATAGATCAAAGGATTTTACCCCTTCCTATCGAGTACCGTCTACCTCTCCCACTCCCTAGCTGTGCAGTATTCCCGGCAGCCCATATGTTGAGCATATGGATTTAACCGAAAACTTACACGGCCGGCTACGGATGCTTTAGGCCCAATAATCCTCCTGACCACTTGAGGTGCTGGTTTTACCGCGGCGGCTGACACCAGAACTTGCCCACCCCTTATTCGTCAGTGTTTTTAGGACTGACAAAAGATTCCTTTAGCAGGAACCACTCGGATTAACCTTGTCGTGCTTTCGCACATTGCAAAGTTTTCTCGCCTGCTGCGCCCCATAGGGCCTGGGTCCGTGTCTCAGTACCCATCTCCGGGCCTCTCCTCTCAGAGCCCGTATCTGTTATAGCCTTGGTGGGCCATTACCTCACCAACAAGCTGATAGACCGCAGTCCCATCCTATGGCGATAAATCATTTAGACCATAAACCATTCCAGGCATAATGATCTATCGGGTATTATTCTCAGTTTCCCGAGGTTATCCCCGTCCATAGGGTAGATTGACTACGTGTTACTGAGCCGTCTGCCTTGTATTGCTACAATGACTCGCATGGCTTAGTATCAATCCGATAGCAGTCAGGTCCGGCAGGATCAACCGGATTCAGTGGATTATAGAAGTACTGTTTGTACTTTTGGAATTGGACGGAATGCACATAATCTTCACATCTCAGATAAGATCATGTGATCATACCCTCATATTG
>RFGN01000184.1 GCA_003696645.1 Gammaproteobacteria bacterium
ACAATCGAACGATTGGTTATGAATCTTCGCATATCTTTATCATCCTGATTGATGACAGGAATTTCAGTATGCAGATACAATCTCTCCTTTATCAGGCGATATTCGTCAAAATTACGATACCTATCAAGATGATCTGGAGAGACATTCAGGACCATTCCTACTTCGCAGGTAAAATCTTTTATCAACTCTAGCTGAAAGCTAGAAACCTCCAGAACGAAGACCTCGGCTTTCGAGTCCAAATCAAGAACGGGTGTCCCAAAATTCCCCCCAATCTCCGCATGAATTCCGGCCTCGCAGAGTATTGCATGAACTAGGGCAGTGACCGTACTCTTTCCATTCGATCCGGTTATCGCAATAATTCCTTTATCTTTACGACTTCTATATAACAACTCCAGATCACCGATGACCTCCTTGCCACTCTTCTTTGCATTGACAACGAGCGGATCATGCATGCTGATCCCGGGACTTACTGCAACAAGGTCGAATTCTCGTACAATATCCGGATCAAGCTCACCTGTCATGAACCGAATATCTGAAGACAGGTTCTTGATCGTCTTGATCTCCGGTGGTTCCACCCTGGTATCATATACAGATATCCGGCACCCCTGTCTGATGAAATATCGGCACAGAGATGCCCCGGTTTTACCACCTCCCAAAACAAGAATTCTTGAATTGTTCTTCATCATCGGATCTTCAGCGAGGACAACCCAACAAGAACCAACAGCAGGGAAATGATCCAGAATCGGATGATGATTCGCGTTTCTGGCCAGCCCTTCAGTTCATAGTGATGGTGAAGTGGAGCCATTCTGAAGATCCGCTTTCCTGTAAGTTTGTATGAGGCCACTTGCAAAATGACAGACACAGTTTCCATCACAAATAATCCACCCATGATAAAAAGGACAATCTCCTGTCTGACAATCATGGCAATAATCCCCAGAGCTGCACCAACAGACAGCGCTCCCACATCACCCATGAAAACCTGAGCAGGATAGGCGTTAAACCACAAAAATCCCAGCCCAGCACCGACCATTGCGGCACAGAAGACAACCAACTCTCCTGTTCCTGCAAGATATGAAAACCCAAGATAATGTGAAAAGGTCGCATGACCCGTCACATAGGCAAATACACCAAGCGCTGCAGCAATCATGACTGAAGGAAGAATGGCAAGGCCATCAAGGCCATCTGTAAGATTGACTGCATTACTTGAGCCAACTACCACAAAATAACCTACTACAAAAAACATCGCACCAAGGCTTATGCTGACATCCTTCAAGAATGGAACAATCATTTCTGTCGACATTGGTGACTGGTTAGTAAAGTACAGGATTGACAACAGAAATAATGCTGCTGCAGATTGATACATATATTTCTTTCTGCTGCTCATTCCGACAGAATTTCCATAGCGGAGCTTCAGGTAGTCATCACAAAACCCAATACAACCAAACAGTATGACTGTCAGTATGCTGACCCATATATAGATATTGCTCAGGTCTCCCCACAACAATGTCGTTATGACTATTGAAACGATAATAAGTGTGCCACCCATTGTAGGGGTGCCTTTTTTGTCATTATGCCTTTCTGGACCAGCCTCTCTGATAGGCTGACCCATCTTTTTTTTACTAAAATAACTGATCAAATGAGGACCAAGAATAAGTGCGATAAATAGAGCCGTCATTACACTCAGTATTGCCCTTAGCGTCAGATATTGAAATACATTAAAGCCACCCCAAAACCCTTTGAGATACTCAGCAAGAGCCAGCAGCATTCGCCTCTCCGTTCATAATAGATTCAAGCACATTTTCCATGGCGGCTGCCCTGGACCCCTTTACCAGATAATTTCTCACCCCACTTTCAGTTTTGATATCTTCCTTCAAAAATGCAATCAATGACTCCTGATCTGGAAAGAAGCACCCCTTTTTCCCAAACCCGTCAATCAAGGGTTTCGCTTCATGACCACAAACCAGAACCCTGTGAATACCTTTCATCCTGGCATAATGTCCCAGTTCAAAATATTTATCATATGGATCAGAGCCCAGCTCTTGCATTTCACCCAACACAAGGTTTTTTTCTCCATCAAGATCGGCCAGGACATCTATTGCCACTCTCACAGATGTAGGGTTGGCGTTATAGGTATCGTCAATAATTCTTTTCCCGGAACGAAGCTCCTTCAGCTGCAATCTCCCAGCTGCTCCATGACACCGTTCTATCCCCTCAAGTATCTTTTCTCTTTCAATATCCACGCCTGATAATGCCGCTATTGCAGCTGCAATATTGATTCTATTATGCTCTCCCAGCATGCGAGTTCTGACCTTCAGCAGCTCTCCTTTCGATTTGATATATAAATTGGTCTTTTCCTTTGATTCATCCTCATGCTTCTTATGATCAACTACCTTGATCTGTGCATGAGGCCCCACACCAAAAGTCCGGATATCCAGATCCTTCAACCTTTCACTCATATACGGGTAGCTCCCACAGTCTTCACGTATCACACCATAGCTATACTTTCCCTTCGTATTGAGATGATCGAATATTGAAAGCTTTTCACGAATTACGCCCTGAACGTCACCGAATCCCGACAGGTGCGCCTGACCGATGCTGGTGACCACGGCTATGTCAGGTCTAACAATACGAGCCAGATAATCGATTTCACCTGGGTGGTTTGACCCCATCTCCACCACCAAATAATCAAATGGTGAATGCAAGAGACCCAATATTGTAAGTGGAACGCCTATATCGTTATTCTGATTTCCATGTGTAGCCAGAACACGCCCCTTTCCTGAAAGGATCGATTTCAGCAATTCCTTCACTGTCGTCTTGCCATTGCTTCCAGTAATCCCGAAAACAATCCCAGGGAATTGATTTCGACAAAATTCGGCAAGTATTCCCAATGCCTCTCGACAATTTTTGACCAATATCCATGGCAGGTTTGACTGTATACTTTTTTGAACCATGACCGCACAGGCGCCCTTTTTAAATGCGTCGTCTATATAGTCATGTCCGTCATGGCGATCCCCATTCAAGGCCACAAACAACTCACCATGACGTAATGTGCGAGTATCTATAGATACCCCTTCTACACAGCAATCCTGCCCATAAAGCTTCCCATCTGTCAGCTCTGCAATCAATTCAGTCGAGAGCTTTATCATCTCCATTCATATAGCGCCTCTTTCGCCACCTTCCTCTCATTTAATGGAATTCTTTCCCCCTCCTTCACAATCTGGTATGTCTCATGACCTTTCCCTGCAAGCAGGACAATATCATCTTCATGGGCATGAGAAATGGCATAGCGTACAGCTTCAATCCTGTCAGGAATCACGTGGCACGATTCGCGATCCGAAATACCTTTCAGGATATCCTCTATGATGTCCTCAGGATTTTCCCCCCTGGGATTGTCACTAGTGATCACCAGCCGGTCTGCATACTGTTCTGCAATACCTCCCATGATTGGCCGTTTATCTTGATCTCGCTCGCCACCACAGCCGAATACACACCAGAGTTTTCCCCTGCATATTGGCCTCAGGTCTTTCAGGACAGCCTGTAGTGCAGCCGGTGTATGAGCAAAGTCAATCATCACTATCGGACGGTTATCGCCAGTATCGACATTCACCTGCTCCAAACGGCCGGGTGGAGGCTGCAGGCATGTCACCCTTTCAACCAGATCTTCAAATGGATAGCCTTCTGCGATCATCGCAAGCAGACTCGCGGCAGTATTGGACATGGAGACATACCCAATCAGGTTGGTCTTGACTGTCCTTGTTACGCCTCGAAAACTGAATTCAAAATCATCTCCATTGATGCAGGAGTTGATCCGCCTTGCATAAAGATCTGCAACAATTCCATCACTTCTTTCTCTACCTCTACAAGAAAAAGACAGCGCATGCTCATGCAGATCGTCATAAAGCCTTCTACCAAAATCATCATCAATGTTGATGATGTGATTTTTTGCAGGGTATTCAAGGAAAAGACGACTTTTTGACTTGAAATAGTCCTCCAGTGAAGCATGGTAGTCCTGATGATCATGTGACAGGTTGGTAAAAATGGCAGTTTCAAACTCCACACCTTGCACCCTACCTTGGTCGAGCGCATGGGATGACACTTCCATGACAACATCTTGTATGCCCTGATCACGAAACCATGCCA
Source organism: Gammaproteobacteria bacterium (assembly GCA_003696645.1). Taxonomy (GTDB): domain Bacteria; phylum Pseudomonadota; class Gammaproteobacteria; order J025; family J025; genus J025. The sequence goes on from RFGN01000184.1 coordinate 4,141, forward strand.
AATTTCGGTGCACAGATATCACATCCGGAGTTGTATATCCGGTCTCTTCCATGTCAGGGTATTCACCTACGCCCAATGTCCCAGATATGCCACACCTCTTCTTCAAACTAAGAAAAAGTTGCGCAATAAAGAATGCACAGGAACTTTTTCCATTGGTACCGGTAACACCAATCACAGAGAGATCGGAAGATGGTGATGAGAAAAATTTATTGGCAAGCATGCCTACCTTTTTCTTCAGATTCCTTACACGAAAAATCGGAATATGGATTTCTTCGTGATCAACAAATGATTCATGCCTCCCGTCAGAAGAATCATCAAAGTCACACAGGATAGCCTTCGCTCCTCTTGCAAGAGCTTCTCTGATGTAACACATGCCATGTGTCATGAACCCTTGAATCATGACAAACATGTCACCGGGACTGATCTGTCTTGAATCGGATACAATTCCAGTCACCTCACAGTCCCTCATGTCTGATGCCAGACACACAGCATCAAACCCATCCAGAAGATCCTGACAGGCCCAACGATATGTCTTTGCAGAGAGACTCACTTTTAAAGTTCCACCTTATTGGGTTCATCAGACCGCGCCTGAAGTATTGGTTCCCTTTGCTGTCCATTCAATGCATCGGGAGGAATATTCAGGATTCGAACAGCACGCCTCATGACATACGAAAATATCGGGGCCGCAACGGAACCTCCATAGTATTCTCCAGCACTTGGACGATCCACCATAACCACCATCACCAGGCGAGGGCGACTTGCAGGAATCATTCCTGCAAAAAGCGCAATATATTTGTCTTCCATATATTGCCCTCGGCTGTTTTTGTGAACCGTTCCAGTTTTTCCTGCCACCCTGTAACCGGGTACCGCTGCACGAGATCCTGTACCACCACGTTTTCTATCAATGACACCCTCCAGCATACCTCTGACCTGATCCGCCACTGTCGCCGACATGACCTGATTGATCTGCAATGACTCACTTCCTCCAGGTCGAAGCGTCAACTGAGGCAGCCTTCCATGGTTGGCGATAGGAAGATAGGCTCGGGCCAATTGCAACACTGTTGTGGACAGCCCATATCCATAAGACAAGGCCGCCTGTTCGATTTTGTGAGGCCGCTGCAGGAAATCGAGATTGCCGGTCGCTTCTCCTGGAAAAAAACTCCCGCTTGGTTGCCCAAAACCGACTTTCACATAGGCATCATATAGATCTCTGTAAGGCATCATGAGAGCCAACTTTGAGGCACCGACGTTACTGGAGTGCCTAAGAATCCCGGCCACATCCAGATTCCCGTAGTTCCGGTGATCTCTTATCGTCTTTTTTCCAATTCGGAGCGTCCCGGGAGAGGTTGAAATCACCGAATTGGTGGTAATCAGGCCCTGTTCCAGGGCAGCCGCGATCGCGAATGGTTTGGCCGTTGAACCTGGTTCAAATTCGTCCGTTGCAGCGCGGTTTCTATATCGTGCATCGACAGAACCAGACCTGAAGTTTGGATTGTAGGAAGGGTAGTTGGACATTGCCAGAATCTCGCCGGACGGAACCGATAGAACCACCGCAGAAGCACTCTTTGCATGGTGGTACCGAACAGCTTTCATCAGGCTCTCATAGACAACATACTGCAACCGACTATCTATGGACAATTCCAGATCATGGCCAGAAACCGGTGTCTTCAGAAACTGCACATTCTCAATCACTCCTCCTTTGGCACTGCGAATCACTTCCTTCTTGCCGGGTTGACCCTTAAGCCAGGCATCATACTGCATCTCACAGCCATCGATTCCCTTGCCATCCAGATTGGTAAAACCTACCACGTGCGCGGCACTATCTACCTCTGGATAATAACGCTTATAGGCCTTTTCCAACTCAAGACCTGCAATACCCAGTTTTTCTATAGATCTAGCAGTTTCTATTGGTACCTGTCTTTTCAGATAAAGGAATGTCTGTCCTGCATTTTTTCTAATCTTCTTCTCCAGGACACGCCGATCAAAACCAAGATAGCTGGCCAGTTTACTGGCCTGCTCTATCGTCATCTGCAATTTTTGAGGATTCACCCATACTGAACGAACCGGAGCACTCATGGCCAATACCTCTCCATTTCTGTCTAGAATTGCACCTCGATATGCATTCACTGTAACAGTTCTTTGATATCTGGATGCCCCTTCTCTCTGCAGAAAACCGCTTTCGACCACCTGTAGCTGGATCGCGCGAACCATCAATACCACTGCAACCACAGCAAACACAAAGTTCAATGCCAGAAACCGATATCGATATGAAGCCGTTCCTGAGGATGGTCTAGAATTGTTGGGCTTGCGTTTCTTGTAATCAGGAATCATGGTTGCAAATACCTGATCTGATCCGGTTCGGGTACATACATGCCATATTTCTTTATTGCCTGCTCCTG
>RFGN01000024.1 GCA_003696645.1 Gammaproteobacteria bacterium
CAGGCTGCAACGAATGATCCTGCGCTCAGGATGAGTGTGGCAAGTATGCTGGTCAATACCAACGATGGCTTTGCAGCCAAAAAGGAGATTGACATCTCCAATCTGGCTGTCGGGGAATCCCTGATGGTCTCTCTGAATGCCCTGGACGCCGGCACAGAGGCCAATGACGAGCTGCAGGCCAATATCCCGGGTCCGGCAGCCGGAGGCGAAGGATTCAATGCGCAGCGCAACGACGTGGATCGGGTGTATGGCCATGCAGGCGTCATCAGTCAGGATGACGGTCTGGCGACTTCCATTTTGGGTCAGGCGCATCGCTTCGATAATCCGGTAGCCAAACTGGTGATTACCCGGCAGAATTAGGGCATGAGCCAGGAAGGTGACAAGTCGGCAGAAAAACAGATCCTGATTGTCGAGGATCATGCCGACCTGGCAAGACTGTTGCAGTTGCATGTCCGGGATCTGAATGCCGCTGCCACCATCGCTTCCGATGGTGGCATGGCGGTTGATCTGTTTAAGAAAAGACAGTTTGATCTGGTGATCCTTGATCTGATGCTGCCGATCATGGATGGTATTGGGGTCTGTCGGGAGATTCGCAAGCTGTCTGAAACGGTCCCCATCATCATGCTGACCTCCAGGGATGCCGAGATCGACCGGGTGCTGGGTCTTGAAATGGGCGCAGATGATTATGTAACCAAGCCTTTCAGTATCCCGGAACTGATGGCCCGTATCAAGGCGAGATTCCGTAGTCAGAGAGCGCAGCACAATCATCCCGAGCATGAGGCATATATCTTCCGGGATTTGCAGGTCGATATTCCAAAACGTCAGGTCCTGGTACGAAATCGGCACGTGGACCTGACAGCCCGGGAATTTGATCTGCTGGTGTATTTCATGCAGTCTCCAGGCCGGGTATTCAACCGCATCCAGTTATTGAATGCAGTATGGGGGTACCATTACGATGGCTATGAACATACGGTCAACACACATATCAATCGTCTGCGTAACAAGATAGAGCGCGACCCGTCCCGACCGGAATATATTCATACCGTCTGGGGCGTTGGATATCGATTCTATGCAGAAGGTGAAGATGATTTGGCCTAGCCTGTACACGAGACTGGCCGTCTGGCTGACCTGCATATTGATGCTGGTCGGATTGTTATACGTTACCCTGATCTCGCATATCCAGAAGCAGGATGCGCGCACAGTCGATCAGCAACTCAACCGAAACCTGGCAGCATCCCTGGTAGCCGAGCGCAATCTGATCGAGGAAAATCGTCTGAACGAGGCGGCACTGAAGCGGGCCTTCATGTATTTCATGAATATCAACCCGAGTATCGAGATCTATCTGCTGGATGTCGAAGGCAGGATTCTTTCCTATTCCGCTGACCCGGGAAAGGTCAAGCGCAAACGGGTTTCGCTTGGCCCGATAAGAACCTTCCTGAAAGGTGGTGAATTTCCCATCCTTGGGGATGACCCCAGAGATCCTTCAGCCCAAAAGGTATTTTCGGTTACACCCATTCCAAACGCATCCCAACCGGAAGGATATCTGTATGTCATCCTTCGTGGGGAACAATTTGATTCGGTCGAGATGATGGCACGGGACAAGCAAAGGTTATCCCTGGGTCTGTGGGTCGTTGCCATCAGTCTTGGGGCAGGGCTGCTGGTTGGATTGGCGGGCATGTATCTGATCACCCGAAGACTGACCAGACTGTCTCGATCTGTCCGTTCATTCCGTGCCAATGATTTTTCCTATTCTGTTCCATTGGTCGTGGAACAGAACAGACGTGACGAGATCGGGCAGCTCAGCGAGGCCTTTGAAGAGATGTCAAAACGCATCCAGGACCAGTTGCAGCAGCTACAGGCACAGGATGAAAAACGCCGTGAATTGATTGCGAATGTCTCACATGATCTGCGCACCCCTCTGGCGGCCATGCACAGCTATCTTGAGACGCTCAGTATCAAGGAGAAAGATTTGACACCAGCTGAGAGACTTGAGTATCTTCAACAAGCATTGAAAAACAGTCATCGATTGCTGCAGCTGGTAGAGGAGCTTTTTGAGCTGGCACGTCTCGACAATCTGGACCAGCTGCCGGATATGGAGCCCTTTTCGATTCGCGAATTGGCCCATGACGTGGTTCAGCAATATCAGCACCTGGCAGAGAGAAAGCATATTCATCTGCAGATTGTCACGCAAGGGGATGACATGCTGGTTAGGGGACATATCGGCCTGTTGCAGCGAGTGCTGGAGAATCTGATTGCCAATGCGATTCGATACACTGACAGGGGTGAGGTGACGATAAGGCTTTCATCACATGCTGATCGTGTTGAGGTCAGTGTCGAGGATACTGGACGGGGCATTGAGGAGGCGGCCATTCCGCATATCTTTGACCGCTTCTATCGAGCAGATAATGCACACCGGGGGGAAGGTCGTCATTCTGGCCTGGGCCTGGCCATTGTCAAACGAATACTGGACCTTCATGATGTTCCGATTCATGTCAGCAGCCGGATCGATGCAGGTTCAACCTTCAGATTCTTTCTGGGCTGTGCAGTACAGTGAGCATCATCACGGTCAGGCAACTGTTGCAGGGCGTCTGTCTTTGCCTATTGTTTCAGGGACAGGTTGCAGCGCAGAAATTCGGCAGTGGACACCAATCTCACCAGCTCATAGAACTGTACTCTTCTGAAGGGTGCAGCAGTTGTCCTCCCGCTGAATACTGGATCAATCAGCTTCGCAGGCATCCTCAACTTTTTTCC
>RFGN01000185.1 GCA_003696645.1 Gammaproteobacteria bacterium
AAATCCTCGGTATTGGTCAGGTAGCGTGTTCAATTTTAAAGACGTGGGTTTATTTGCTGGTACGTGGAGTTCACTCCTGTTAACTAATGTATTACCGACCAGGTCAAAGAGTTTGATTTCCAGGTCTGACGCTTCAGTCAGAATAAGGTTGACATTCACCTCCTCCCCAAACGGATTCGGATATACGACGACTTTTGGTTCTTCGGGTTTTACCCCGGCAGTGTTGTTTATGATGGGGGCACAGTCGGTTTGGTGGATGCCTTTTTCCAACACAGTTTCAGCCAGCAGTCGGTGGCCGGCGTCGTTGAGGTGTACGCCGTCACCGGAATTGTATTGCGAGAGGATGTAACCATTGCTGTCGGCAATGGGCGTCCAGAAATCGAGGGCGTGATCCGAGTAGATGCTCAGAATGGAATCCCGCACTTCCTTTTGAATGGCCACCTGAGCCGGATTGCTGAAGTTCCTTGGCTGGGTGGTGCAGATGTACAGCTCGACTCCGGCGGAATCAGCAGCGGCCTGCATGGCAGCAAAGTTGGTCAGTTGGTCAGCGGCGGGAAAGAGGTTGGCCGCATCGTTAGAGGGCAGGTTGACGATGACGGCGTAGGGTTCCAATGAAAGGGCCTTGCTGATGTTTCTTTCTTCGTCAATGGTGATGGAGATTCCAGGAGGGATAGGTGTGCCCGTCGGCAGAAGGTGGTAAGTCGTATAACCGCCTTTGGCCAGGTTGGCCACCTCTACCCGGGTATTGTTTTGGAAGACCTGTGTCCGGTACCTGTTTACCCAGGCGCTGTCTGGCACCGAGGCGCCGGCGCCGGCGGCGGTTGACGATCCAATGACAGCAATGCGGCAGATCGTGGTGTCATCTGCAATTTCAAAAAAGTCATTGCTGACAACTGAAACTGTATCAGCCGAAAGCCGCACCAGGCATTGCTGGGATGGGGTGGGGGGCACTTGCCAGGCATAGCTTTGTTGCGCAGCGAAGACAGTGTCTATCACCTGCCACACCTGTCCACCATCGTAAGTGTATTCGATGGTCATCGATCCTACATTCTGGCTTTTCCAGGCGATGACTGGGGATTTTCCCACCTGCCAGTATTCTCCACCATTTGGCCAGAGGAGGCTGAGCTGGGGTGTCTGGGTGGAGGGTTCTGCTTCGTAAATCACCTTCATCACCCCCAGGTAAAAAAAGCCGTAGCTGTTGTCGTTTTCAGGTCCGGGGGAGGCCGTTATGGTGATGGTGCCATCAGCTTCGGGTTTCAGCTGTGTGGCCACAATAAAATCGGTGTTGGAGGCCACCTGAAGCAAAAGGGTGTCGGCGCTGCTGCCTGATACCACGT
>RFGN01000186.1 GCA_003696645.1 Gammaproteobacteria bacterium
CCGTGGTATCAATTGCTCCACCATTATTGATGGTCCACTTCCGCACAATGTCGGAAGTCTCGTAATGGTCGAAGCTATCACAGAATTTGAGTGCCACTACATATTCCTTTCTTGTATGATCCGCGCTATCCGCCGCGCCACCAGCTCTACATCCAGGTCCTCATTCACTACGAAGGGACCAAAGCTCAGCGTCTGATTAATCGGCTGCGTTGTTGTCCTGAACCCGCTCAGGTCAATGGGCGTCACCGCCGGTTGAGGTACACCAACAGAACCAACGCCTTGCAATGCCAATGCTCCCGAAGTTCCACTAACCAACAACAGAATCCGTTGCGCCAAAGCGTGAACTTGCAACAATATGTCAACAATATTGTCATTCATGAATCCTGTTACACGAGCAACGATATCATCTGCCAGCGGTTGTAACGTCGTTGAAATGTCAATGTCTGGAACATCAATGCCGGCAATTTCCTGCAACAAATCCCGTACTTGCTCAAGCTGTGGAATCAAGCTTGATATTCGATCCAGGGTCTGGATTGGGGCAATATTCAAATTGTCTATGGCGTCGTTAATTTCCGTTACAGATTGCTGTACTATATCCGCTGCCTGATCCAGATTCCTGGACAGATTGCTGAATGTAGCTGAGGCCTGGGACCGCACCAAACGCAAGACAGAATCCAGGGCATCATGCCAATCTTCAAGAGCATTAACGCCATCTTCCCCGACCACTTCTGTCAGGTCTTCCATTCGTTCTTGTAATTTCTCGCCTTCATCTTGCGAGAATTCGCCCGAGACTTCGCCAAGGTTCTTGAGCTTGCCAATCAAGGCTTCCCAATTCTTGACCATCGCCGGCGTCCCACGCTGACGATGTCCCAGTTTCCGTGATGCCTGCTCCAGCCGGCGCATCCCGCGACCGGCCAGTTGCTCCATGGCCCGGGAAACGGCCATAGCACCTTCTGCCAGTGGTGGTGGAGATCCAGGAAGGATATTCTTAAGTGCCGATAGCCCTTTTTCTCCTAAATTCTTGGCTTTTCCTTTCAGGCCATCAAATTTCTTCCCCAGATTGTCTAATGGAGCAAATAGGCCCTCAATACCAGCCTTAAGATCTCCAAAGAACCCTATGATGCCCTTAATCGCCGGCTTGAATGTCTCATTCCACCAACCAACCAGAGTCAACCAGGTGGCTTTCAATCCACCAATGGCTTCAGGTATCTTCTCTGACAGCCAATTCTTGAGAGATGACAGTTTGGGCATCAACCAATCGAGAACAGCACGGGTCTTGCCCTGGATATCACCCCAATTGTTGACCCAGGCAACCGCCAATATAGCGATTAGAGTGGGAATAAGTGTTAGAGGATTTAATAACCCTACCAATGCTCCAGTCAATCCGCCGGCTCCACCTATAGCTCCTGCAAGAGTGATGATTAACCCAATAATCTTTGCAGTGGCAAAAGCTGTCCCTATGCCAACAATGATGGATTCGAACAAGCCGGCTTTCTCCGTGGCCTTCGCAATTAAATCTGCAATTGGAGAAAGAACATCACTTAATCGCTGAATCGCACCAGTCAGATTATCAGCCGATGGAGCAATTTGCCCCAATTTGTCCCCAATCCCTTCAAAGATTCGCCCCAGCCGGCTGGATCGGTCACTGAAGCCCTCAACAGTGCCATCCATCTGTAGCAAGCTTTCTTCGACACTACCAGGGACTTCAGCCAGGCTCGATGCCGCTGCTTGAGTTTCCTCTGGGATATCAATCCCCAACAGCTCAAGCACATTTTCAATTTTTTCAAGAATCCTATCAAAAGCCTCTTCGACCCTTAATGAGAATTCCTGAGCTATATTTTGCCCTTCCTCAAATCCAGGCTTGAACTCTGATTCAATCAGCTCACTAATCTTGCCAAATTGCTCTGAAAAATCAGGTACAATACCCAACTCTTCCAGAGAGGGAATGGCTCCTTCCAATGCCGCCGGCAAATCCGACAATGCCTGCGCCATGGATTGCCCTATTTTCTCGCCGGCAGAAGCAGCACCTTCTAATGCACCTTTAAGCTGTTCTGCCAGATTCAGAGATTCCTGCTGAATTCCCAGACGTTCCTTAAACGTCGCCAACTCATCTTCCCGGGTGGCCTGCTCCTTCTGCGCTTCCCGTGCCCGCTGCCGCAGAGAGATCTCCTGCGCTTCCAGCAAAAGCAAATTGCGCTCTTCGGCGTCCAATCCCCCTTCCGCCAGGCGTTGCCGAATGTCGGCCAGTTGCCGGCGTTCCTGGATTGCCTGCTGCTTCTCCTGGACCGCCGTCAGAGCGCTCTCGATCTTGGCGACCTTCTCCGAGGCCCGCGCCAGCTCAATCTGCCGGCGTACCAGCCCCACAATCTCATCGCCGGCACTGCCCGCCGCCCGACGAATTCGCTCGAACGCCTCGGCTCCGACCTGGCCCGTCTGCTTGAAATTCTGGATCGCATCCGCCACTGCACCACGCGTGCCGGCGATCTGCTCGAACAGGCCGGCTCCCTCCACGCCCTGCCCGCGCAAGATGTCGCCAACCGCCCGGCCCACCTCACCGATGATCCCAAAATCCGCCTGCGTCCACCCTTTTAGCCATTCATCCGCCGCCGCTTTGCCCCAATCCGGTAGATCCGGTAGCAGCCGTGGCGGGGACCCCGGCGCCAGCCAGGAGGAAATCATCTTGCCGATGGCCTGGATCGCCTGCGCCACCAGCCCAATGGCCCCCATGATGCCTTGCGCCAGCGCGCTGACAATGTTGGCGCCCCACTTCACCACCATCTGGCCAAATCCCACGATCAGGCCGGCGGTCCGCCCCAGCGATCGCGCCGTGGACCCTTCCATGCCGGCCAGGCCGTTCAGCCAATTAGTGACCGTATTGCGCACGAATTCCGCCAGGCGTGGACCGACCTGGGCCGCAAAATTCGCAACTACATTGATAATCTTCGACCAGATGGGGAGAAACGTC
>RFGN01000187.1 GCA_003696645.1 Gammaproteobacteria bacterium
CAGATGTATCACAGTCAAATCATCACTTGCTATGATCTCGTCTAACAGGACTTACCCGGAATCTACAAGACACTGGATATAACTTTATTTATCTATCCATTCTGCATCTTGAAACTATGTATTGTATCTCTTGCAGGGCCTTCTCGAACTCATCATTGACAACCTTGAAATCAAATTCATCCTGATGTGAGAGTTCTTCCTCGGCCTGTTGCATGCGGTAACGGATTGTCTCTTCATCATCCTGACCCCGATTTCTCAACCGTTGTTCCAGAATATCCATAGAAGGTGGCAGAATATAGATTCCAAAGCTGTTTTGTGGAAATAGCTGCCTGATCTGTCTTGCACCCTGCCAGTCGATATCGAGGGCCACATCCTTTCCCATTTCTGTTTTATCCAGGATTGCCTGCCTTGAGGTACCATAGTAGTTCCCGAATACTTCTGCGGTTTCGATAAAATCACCCTTTTCCTTCTTTCGCAGAAATTCTTCTGGCGATACAAAATGATAATGCACGCCATCCTGCTCGCCGGGGCGCGGAGAACGGGTCGTGTGCGATACAGACAGGACAATGTTCGGATCCCGTTCCAGCAGGGCCTTGACAAGGCTGCTCTTGCCTCCGCCTGAAGGGGCAGCAAACACGAAGATCAGGCCGGATTGTCTATTCGACATTCTGAACCTGCTCACGCATCTGCTCGATCAGCACCTTCATCTCCACAGCGATCTGGGTGATGGTGGAATTGACAGCCTTGGAGCCCAGGGTATTGGCCTCGCGATTCATCTCCTGCACGATGAAATCCAGCCGTCGTCCTACCGGTTTTTCTGATTTCAGGATATTGCCCACCTCATCGATATGTACACCCAGCCGGTCAATTTCCTCGCTGACATCCATCTTCTGGCTCCAGTACACCAGCTCCTGTTCCAGACGCGAACCATCCACTTCGGCTTCGATCTCATTGATCCTTGAACGGATCTTTTCTCGAAGTTGTTCCACGGCTTCTGGTACCGCCACACGAGCCAGATCCACCTGCTGCCTGAGGGTTTCACAGCGTTGCTGCAAGGTCTCGGCCAGAGCCTTTCCCTCTCGTTTCCTGGATTCGACAAACTGTTGAAGGGTATCGTCCAGGACCTGCATCGTCTGGGCGATTATCTGTTCACTAGAATCATTCTCCTGATTCAACAATCCGGGCCATTGCAACATCTCCAACAGATTGATGGGCTGGGCCTGCCGTATCTGCCCGCGCAGATCTTCGCAGGTATTGACCAGCGCATCCAGCAGGCTCTGATTGATACTGAGTGTCGTGGAGAACACCGGCTGAAATTTGAGGCAGCACTCTACCTTGCCACGTGCAACCCTTGACTTGATACGTTGCCGTACTGCCTCTTCCTGCCCCCTGAAGATATCTGGCAATCGCAGATTGATATCCAGAAAACGCTGATTGACCGAACGGATCTCCCAGCTGATGTCTCCGATAGAGGTATTTCTGCGGCACAGGGCAAAGCCTGTCATGCTTGATGTCATGGTGTTTCCTGAATTTACTGGCTAAATCAAAGTAAAATGATTATCCTTTGTAGCTTTTATCTTGTCCAGAAGGAAGGAGCCCCATGCGACCGAGTCAACGCGCCAACGATGAACTTCGACCCGTTCGAATCACCCGCCATTACACCTGTCACGCCGAAGGATCAGTCCTTGTTGAGATGGGGAATACCAAGGTGATCTGCACTGCTTCAGTCGAGGAACGTGTGCCACCTTTTCTGCGTAACAAGAATCAAGGTTGGGTAACAGCAGAGTATGGAATGCTGCCCCGTTCTACCGGATCACGCATGGGCCGTGAGGCCGCTCGCGGCAAACAGGGTGGCCGCACCATGGAAATCCAGCGACTGATCGGTCGTTCCCTGCGTGCCTGCATCGACATGGAAAAACTCGGCGAACGCAGTATCACGATTGATTGCGATGTCATCCAGGCTGATGGCGGTACACGTACCGCGTCGATTACCGGGGGCTATGTTGCACTGGTTGATGCGGTGAATACCATGCTGACCAACAAACAGATCAGCAGCAACCCGATTCATGGCCAGATTGCTGCGGTTTCAGTCGGGATCTACAAGGGCCAGGCTGTACTGGATCTCGACTACGCCGAAGACAGTGAGGCTGAAACCGATCTGAATGCCGTGATGAACGAGGCGGGTCGTTTTATCGAGGTACAGGGTACGGCAGAGGGCCATCCGTTTACCCATGATGAGCTTTTGCAGATGCTGGAGTATGCCCGCAAGGGCATTGATCAGCTGTGTCGAATCCAGACCGAGGCATTGGCCGTACGCTGACATCATGTACCGCAAACGGATCGTCATCGCCACCGGCAATGCCGGCAAGCTGAAGGAGATTCGTGACCTGTTGGCTCCCTTGCATATCGAGGTGATTCCGCAGAGCGAGTTTGAGCTGCCCGAGGTCGAGGAAAATGGCCTGAGCTTTATCGAAAATGCACTGATCAAGGCGCGTCATGCCGCGCACCTGACCGGCCTTCCGGCGATTGCCGATGATTCCGGTCTGGCCGTCGATGCCCTGCTCGGTGAGCCGGGCATCTATTCCTCGCGTTTTGCTGGTGAACCGGGAAATGATTCGGCCAATAATGCCCGTCTGCTGGAAGATCTGGCCGAGGTCCCGGCCTCGGAACGCACAGCCCGTTTTCATTGTGCAGCGGTATTGATGACCCATGATCGTGACCCGGCACCATTGGTCTGTCATGCCACCTGGGAGGGCGAGATCCTGACAGCGCCTAGAGGCGAGACAGGATTCGGCTATGATCCGGTTTTTTATGTTCCCTCCCAGCAATGCAGTGCTGCAGAACTGACCCCGGAAACCAAAAATCGCCTGAGTCATCGTGGACAGGCGATGCGACAACTCACCAGTCTGATTCAGCAACGCTATCTCTGACCCATGGGAGCTGCCCTGCCCCCCCTTTCGCTGTACATTCACTTCCCCTGGTGTGTATCGAAATGTCCCTACTGTGATTTCAATTCCCATACCGGTTACACCGAAGAGATCGAACAGACCTATATTCAGGCCTTGCTTGATGATCTGGACCAGCAGGAAAAATGGTTTCATGATCGCCCCATTCAAAGCATCTTTTTCGGGGGAGGCACCCCCAGCCTGTGTTCTGTTCGGGGCATGAATCGACTGCTGGAGGCCTTGCAGAATCGACTTGATCTGGCCTCTGACTGCGAAGTCACACTGGAGGCCAACCCCAACAGTGCAGAAGCCGGGAAATTTTCTGCCTTTGTCGAGGCAGGGATCAACCGCCTCTCCATCGGCATTCAGAGTTTCAACCCAATCCATCTGCAAAGGCTTGGTCGTGCCCACTCCCGAGAGGAGGCCCTGAAGGCTGTCGAGTCCGCCCACCGGGCCAACCCTGGATCAATCAACCTTGACCTGATGTTTGCCCTGCCCGACCAGACACTGGAACAGGCTCTGGACGATCTGCAGACCGCCATCAATCTGCAGCCTCAGCACTTATCCCATTATCAATTGACACTGGAGCCTGGTACCCCCTTTTATCATCAACCGCCTACACTTCCAGATGATACAATCAGTTGGGATATGCAGCAGGCCTGTGGCATGATGCTGGATGAAAAAGGTTATCGTCAGTATGAGGTATCCGCCTATTCGCAGGAAGGGTTTCGTTGCAGGCACAATCTCAACTACTGGCAGTTCGGCGATTATCTGGGTATCGGTGCCGGAGCCCATAGCAAGCTGACCGATATGAATGGGCAGATCTGGCGGCAGCAGCGTCACAGAATGCCAAGGTCCTATATACTGGCCATTCAGAACAATGAGCTCGAAGAAAACCGAAGGATTGAGACCAGCGATCTCCCCTTTGAATTCATGCTGAATGCCCTGCGACTGGTCGAAGGGGTGGAATCCCGCCTTTTCGAACAGACCACCGGACTTCCATTGAAGTCGATACAATCCCAACTTAAATCTCTGCAACAAAGGGAGTTGCTGGAAGAACATGCCTCGAAGATTTCCCCAACCGCACGGGGTCGTCAATTCCTGAATGAAGCGATCATGCAGTTCATGCCATAAACCCATCCATCTGTCGTCATTATTGGTGGATTGAGTGGATTTGATCAGGAATCACTGGATTTTTTCTGGAAGCTGGCGTTTACTGTACTCCCTGAATCCATTCAACAGATCACTCGACCATGAAATTTCTTTTTCGGGCCCTGATCACTGGTATTTTGAGTCTGGCTGGTCTGTATACCTACCAGACCCATGTTGCCGAACAGCAGAGCCGTGCCATCGTGACCTCAATCAAACATGAACTGAACATGGCAGACAAGGTGATTGTGGTCGAGGACACCATGCATTTTACCGAAGACCAGCAAAACACCTCAGGATTCTCCCACGCAGATTTTCATTACGAGTGGGATGCCAAGGTACAATACGGTTTTCGTCCTGCAGATATGGATCTTCGTTATCTCCCGGATAGCCGTACGCTGGAGGTACAACTGCATCAGCTTCGTCTGTTCGATTTCAGCACCCAGAATCAACAGACCCGGAAGACACGCGAATTTGCCTGGTTTGGGTCGGACCCTGCATCGGCATTCTGGTCAGGAATCCGCAGCCATACTGCCACACTGATCCTAAAAGAGCTTGAGAGCAAACCGCTATTGCACCAGGATACTCTCGGTATCAGTGAACATGCAATGGAAAACAGCCTGCAGGACATTCTGCAGAAGCTGGGATATCATGATGTGAAGATACATATCTTCATCGAACATCTGGACACCTCCCTCCTTCCGAATCTGCTCACCTAGAGAAGCGATTGCAATTTTTTCTTTTGGCTGGCAGGCTATACCAACGGTTCACTAGCCCTTTCAGGAGTCTGCTGCCATGAAAAGTCTGTTTCGTCTCTCCGTGCTGTATTTGTTGCTGAGTCTGATAGGGTCTCCCGCCCAGGCGCGGTTGATCAGCAAGAATATCACCTACCATGACCCAAACCGGACACCTCTGAAGGGGATGATCGTCTATGACGATGCGATCACCGGCAAACGCCCCGGCGTGCTGGTTGTGCATGAATGGTGGGGCATGAACGATTATGCCCGCAAACGTGCCAAGATGTTGGCCAAACTCGGTTATACCGCGCTTGCACTGGATATGTATGGCAATGGACTGACTGCCAGTCATCCGAAGGATGCGGGGGCCTTTGCCAGCAAGATTGGCAAGAACCTCCCACTGGCCCGTGCCCGCTTCGAGGCAGCCTTGACCGTATTGAAACAGCACCCAACCGTAGATGCCAAGAAAACCGCTGCCATCGGTTACTGTTTTGGTGGTGGCATCGTCCTGCAGATGGCCCGTCTGGGCGTCGATCTCAAGGGTGTAGCCAGTTTCCATGGCAGTCTGGGCAGCCAGATCCGTGCCAAGAAGGGTCAGATCAAGGCTGCGGTGCGTGTATTCAACGGTGAGGATGATCCATTCACAACTCCTGAACAGATCAAGGCCTTCAAGCGGGAAATGCAGCAGGCAGATGTCGATTTCAGATTCTATAATTATCCCGGAGCAAAACACAGCTTTACCAACCCGGAAGCCGACACCTTCGGCAAACGCTTTGATCTGCCTCTGGCCTATAACAAGAAGGCCGATGAAGCCTCCTGGCAGGCCATGAAGGATTTTTTCAGGGAGATATTCGCCAACTGAACTGACTGCCAACCCCTGCCAGAATCAGACTGGCAGGAAGACAGCATGATCGTTTACAGGCGATAGACCAGCGACACCGAAAACAGGTGCACATCACCGCTATAGGTGCCATTTCGCACCGCATCGTTTCCGGTCGAGGCAGTCTGTCGACGATCCTTGAACAATACAAACATGTAGGCAGCCTGTACATCCCAGCTGGAATTAACATGAAAATCGCCACCCAGTGAAAACAGCTGGCGGTCGCGGTCCGGGATGGATGGACTGAAATGCACATCGTCCACCGGGGTGGGGTCATAACTGTATCCGGCCATCAGATCGAGCCGATTCGAATAGCTCCAGTCTGCCCCCAGTCGAATGGCCGTACCACTGCTCCAGTTCTCAGGTAGTGTCCTGAAATTGGTGCCTCCAGTGATGGTGGTGGCCACCACGGAAGGCTGATAGTGAAAATCAAGATTGTCGAAGGTATCCCAGTTGGTCCAGTCGATATCCAGCGACAACAACCAGTCTTCCTTCGCCTGCCATGCCAAACCAAGATTGACCTGATCGGGCAAAACCACCCGTGTGCTCACCTTGCCTGTCTGCCCCACTGCTCCTGGTGCTCCCAGAGTTGCCAAGGCCGGTCCACCAGTGACCGTACCGTTCTCTATGTCGATGGTCACTCGGCTGCGGTATGTCAACCCAACCCGATATTGATTCTTTTTATACAGCAGGGCAAGATTGCCTCCCCATCCATCGCCGTGCCCGGTAAGTAACTGAGCGCTGTTGTTGAGGTGCACCTTGAACAGCTTGACATAGTTCACTCCCCCCGCGATGGCCAGGTTTTCATTCGCCTGAATGGCCAGATTGGGGTTGATATTGGTCATGTTAAGCTGTGAGAAGGTATTGGAAATGGCAAATGGACCGTTAGCAGGCCAATCGGTCTCCAGACCAAACGGGGCATTGATCCCCAATCCCAATGTCATGGGTTGACCCTCCAGATTATGGCTGGCATAGAGATGAGGCACGACAAGGGTCTTGCTTGCGGATGAGGTACTGTCCGGATGGGCCGGATTCAGGGTATTGGTAGTGAAATCTGAACTGGGTACATAGATCAGGGGCGATCCTATCATCAGCTGTTTGCCAGGCAGAAAGACCGCAGCGGCCGGATTGTACCACTGCGCGGAAGGATCATCTGCCACGGCAGTGAAGGCATTGCTCATCGCCATTGCCCGGGTACCCATCTCGGCGATCTGAAAACCACTGGCATGGAGCATTGATCCCCATCCCATTACCAAAAGAGTGGCCCAAAAACGGATATGATTTTGCTTGATCATTTTCGACCTCCCTTTATTGAACAATGGTCGTGATGGCGGCACCACTCCCCTGACTGGCACTTGCAGGAGCCCCACTGATCGTAATTGTGGCACTGTTCTGTAATGCACTGCCTAGAAATTTTGCCGTCTCAGTCTGCATTTCGGTGATGATATCCAGGCCCAGTGTGGTATTCGGGGGATCGGGCCGCAAAAATGAGGAATGCCCGCCTTGGATGAAAAAGACAAAGCCATTGCCGACATGCGGTGAGGCGACTGCGCCCAACTGCCACACCGAACCGGATGATCCCGGGGCCGTAACCTGTTTAAGACCGAGAGCAGCTGACAAAGCATCGGTGGAAGAGTTCGGCACCACTGGGTCGTCCTTCTGCTTGAACAGCAGGATATTTCGGGCGCTGGCCGCAGTGGCGGCATTGACCGGATCAGCATCATCCAGTACGGTCTGCGCTGCCACAAAAAAGGCATTGTAGTCTGCTGTTCCTGGCTGAATACCCTTGGCGGCCAGACCCGCATTGACCAGTGGACTGATCTCGGTCGAATGGCTGGCGATATCCGCATAGATTCCACCAGGATTGGCCAGAACATAGGTCTGGATATTGGGTTCAACCGCAGCCAGCAGGGTCCCCAAAATGCCACCATTGGAATGGCCAACGAATGAAATAGGATGGGTTGCATCAATCAAGAGATCAGCTGCGTCTCCCACTGTGGACGGGGCACCCGTTGTGTTGTCGACCACATCCATGGACTGCACCTCCAACAAACGGGTCAGATGGATCAGGTCGGCCACCGACTGGCGGATATTGTCCCGGAAGGTCAGCA
>RFGN01000188.1 GCA_003696645.1 Gammaproteobacteria bacterium
CCTGGTTCCCACCATTGGCATCCCGCTGCCCTTCCTAAGCAAAGGCGGCTCTTCCCTGCTCATCTTCACCATCATGATCGCCGTGCTCCTGAAACTAGATGCCCGAAGGATTTGAGGGGAGGTTTCTGGGAGGTTTAGAGGTTTTGCCCTCGATTCTTTAGTTCCTCCCTGCCGCAAGCACCCCCTTTTGTCATCCGCCGAAGGCGGATCTTCAAAACGAATGATTAGCTAGGCAGATGCCTCTGTTCCAGACCTTACGAGGTTTTCAAACCTCATAAGGTCTCGCAAGCCCGCAACTTCGCAAGCCCCCCTTTGTCATCCACCCTGTCAGGATCAGGATTCTCAGGATGTACGGATTTGCAGGAATTATTTCGGTACCAGAGAGCTCGGGTATCAATCATTTGCTCCACCCCTTCCCCAGTCCCCCCCTTTTGTCATCCGCCGCAGGCGGATCCTCACAATAAACAATCAGCTACACAGATGCCCCAGTCCCCTCCCTCCTCAGTTCCTCAAAAAGGGCGAAGCCCGATCAGTTCTTCCCTGCCTGCCTGCCCTGCGGCAGACGGGTCGGCAGACAGGAGTTCCTCATTTCCACTAAATTTGTCAGGCACCGAATCCATTCCAGTCATGCTCAGAGACCTGAAATACCTCATCGCCTACATCGCCCCATTGTCAACATTGATAGCCATTTTATGGCAGGGAGCCTGGTCTTATTCCACCGTGGTGGTGGCCTTTGTGCTCATTCCAATTGGTGAGCAGCTGTTGGGCGGCAGCCCGAAGAACCTGACACCGGAAGAGGAGAAAAAAAAGGCCCGGACGTTCTTCTTTGACCTGTTGTTGTACCTCAACCTGCCCATCCTGTACGGGCTTGTTTTTCTGTTCCTTAAAACCGTTACAACGGCATCGCTTCAGACCTGGGAAGTCGTTGGACTGACGCTGAGCACCTCCATCATCGTTGGCACCATCGGCATCAATGTGGCGCATGAGTTGGGGCACCGCCGCAAAAAGTTCGAGCAATGGCTGTCAAAGCTGATGCTGACCACCGCCCTGTACACCCATTTTTTCATCGAGCACAACCGGGGGCATCACGTTTGGGTGGCCACGGACAAAGACCCGGCCTCCGCACCCGCCGGCGAAAGCCTGTACCATTTCTGGTGGCGGTCAATCACGGGC
>RFGN01000026.1 GCA_003696645.1 Gammaproteobacteria bacterium
AAATGATTGAGGGCAGGCACCCGCCACGATTTGCTCGTCGAAAGCATAGGTGAGGTCGGGATCACAGTTGTCAGTGATGTTGGTGATGCTTCCCAGCAATGTGGTGTCCGGGTTCATATCGCAGGTGATGGTGGTGTCCGCCGGAATGTCGAAATCCGGTTCCATCAGATCCTCCACATTGATCACCTGGTCCATCTCCACGGTATTGCCACAGAGGTCGGTGGCCGTCCAGGTCCTGATGATGGTATAGGTATAGTCAGTACAAGTGCCGTTGCTTGTTTGCGAAGAAGATTCGTTGAACTGCACCGTAACATTGAGGTCGCAATTGTCCGTTGCCGTCACCACCGGTGCTGCGGGGATTGGATCCGTACAAGATAGAAAAACATTGGCCGGCACACCGTTAAGCACGGGGGCCTCGTTGTCCTGAATAACATAAGCTACCGTTTGCGAAGCGACGTTACCAGAGTTGTCAACGACGTAAAAAGTGACGGTCACCTCCCCGCACAGATCGGTGAATGCAGGAGGGCCATCGTGGTAGATGGTATCGATACTGCAATTATCCGTGGCATTGGCCATCACAGAGTCCAGTTGAGCCTGGACCCAGGTGGCGTAATCAGCGGTATCGCAGCTCACCGTATCCCCCACAACGGTGTAGTTCATCATTGGCGGTACCGAATCCACGAACACAATGTCAAAACAGAGTGTGTCTGAGACGCCGCTGCCACTAACGATGTAGTGCATGGTGACGGTGGTTCCGCTGGGTATTGGAGCACCCAGGTTGTAACCCGTCAGCGCTGAGCTGAAGTTGAGGCTACTGGGTGTGGGATTGACCTGAATGGCACCGGTTCCTATCAGGAGGGTGTCCTGACAGTTGTTCTGATCTACATAAAATGTGTCAGGACCGGTATAGGTCAATGTGAAAAGGTCGCCGGGATTCTCGCAGAAGTTTTGCGAGTAGGCGCTGTTCGTCCATGAGAAAAAAGCTGCCACCAGGGTGAGTGTCAACAGCCAGCTTTGCATAAATCGGTTCTTCATACCTTGAGGTTTGTTACGCCGGATAA
>RFGN01000189.1 GCA_003696645.1 Gammaproteobacteria bacterium
CAAAGAAACCAACAAAGAGCCAACAAAGAGCCAACAAAGAGCCAACAAAGAGCCAACACCTAACAAGAATGTAAGAAATAATAAAAGAAGAATTATAAATAATTCTTCTCCCGTGAAATCAGAGAATTTCACGGATAGCGCGAGAGAATTAGCCAACCTTTTTTCGAGCACTTTGCCTAATAAAAATCTCATACCCAAAACCGATGCGCAAAAGGCGAAGTGGCTGAAATGCCTGGACGATTGTCATCGGCTGGATGGCTATTCCTATGAGCAGATTCGCCAGGTCATTGAACATTTTCGAAATGATGAATGGTGGCGCTCCCGTTTTCTGTCCCCGCTCAAATTACGCAAACGGAACCGGGATGGTGTGAAATACATCGACCTGTTTTGGACGGCCATCTCCGAAGAAGGTGAGCAGGCCATGGACAGCGAAGCGCTGAAAGTCAAACGCGAAAATATCCGCAAAATGAAAAGCTGGGGCTGGTCGGATGAGAAAATCCGGGAAAACTATCCCGATTATGTGGGGGGTGAGTGATGTTTACCTTGAACGAAAAACAACAGCCGGTATTCCGCCGCGCCTGGGAAGAGTACGTGTCCCGACGGACAAAGAGCGGGAAGAAAATCCCGGACTTGCCGTCCGTGGGCTGGTTGCAGGAAGTTGCTGTGCGCAACAATCTCTGTTTCAACGCCGGGCGAATCGGCGACGCGGAAGTGGTGTGTGGCGCCGAGTTATGGAAGTATCCGTCGGATGATTCCTATTTGTGCGCGGGCTGTTATGCCACCAGGAAGAAGGTCCTGCAGGAAATGAAGGAGAGCGCATGAGCGATAAGCAAACCTTTTTCGTGAACAATGATCAGTCGCTGTTGCTCTGCCTGCAATACATCGAAGGGATTGACCCGGCGGATAAGTGGCTGGTAACCATCAAGCGCCACCGTTCCCGGCGCTCCCTGGCGCAAAACCGTCTGTTGCACATGTGGATGCAGGTGATCAGCGAAGAGTACTATCTCACCCACGGGGAATACCATGCCCCGGCCGTGTGGAAAGAGTATTTCAAGCAGCTCTTTCTGGGTGATGACGTCAGTATTGTGCTGGGTAGTCACGTCGTTCTTCCGCGCAAAACGTCCGCGCTGAATACCGCGCAGATGGCGGAGTTTTTGAATAAGATCGACATGTATTGCGCTGCTGAGTTTGAGATACAACTCCCACAGCCGGAAGATATGTACCTTGACGCAATGGGGGTATTATGATTTTGATGCAGGAAGATGGCAGTCGGTCGCAGAAAGAATGGGTGTTGGATATGTTGCAACGCGGCCATTCCATCACACCGCTGGACGCACTGAATGGTTGCGGGTGTTTGCGGTTGTCTGCCCGGATATATGAATTGCGCCGTAAGGGATATGATATCCGCGCGGTGTTGGAAAAGAGAAGGGGCAAGCAATACGCCCGTTACTATCTTGCCAGGGAGCAGGCTAATGGTCAAGACGCGTAAAAAACTCATCCGGGAGCTGGATAAAGTATTCTCGAAGTTCATTCGTCTCCGGGACTCGAACCGGCTTGGGTACGGGAAGTGTATCACCTGTGGACGTATTGGGCACTGGAAGACCATGGACTGCGGTCACTATATCAAGCGCCAACACATGACCACCCGATACGATGAGAAGAATTGCAATATGCAATGTAAGCGATGCAACGCGTTTGAGCAGGGAGCCAACCAGGTCTATAAGCTCAAGATAGACCAGAAGTTCGGCAAGGGAACCAGTGACTGGCTGGAGCTTAAGCAGTATGCGCAGTCTAATCTCGGGCGGTTTGAACTGGGTGTGTTGCTTGAGCACTACAAGGCGGAAGTGCAGAAGATGGAGAATGAAAAATGTACGCAGAAAAATTGTTAGGTTCTTTCAAAAGCGGCCCAAGCGGGTCGGCAGCGACTCGCACAGAACGCTTAGACACTACCAAAAACTGATGGTTTCGTTTTCGGGATGGATAATGGGATTGTGTCAACGGGAGAATTGGCTCGAATGGTCGGAATAACGACTCGCCGGATTCAGCAACTGACTAAGGAAGGTGTTTTGAAGAACATCGGTCGTGGCAAGTATGACGCGGCGGAAGCGATTCAAGCATATCTCGCTTACCAGATAGAATTGGAGCGAAAACGCTACAACGATGACGACATGAAAATCGCGGAAGCTAAGCGGATACAGGAAGTGGCGGAAGCGAAATTGAAAGTCATCAAATTGAAAAAAGAAGAAGGAAAACTGGTTGACCGGGAAGAATTCGAAAGAATGTTAGAGAACGCTATCTACAACGCAAAAAATAAACTGCTGGCAATCCCTGTGAAAGTAAGTGCACGCGCGGCGGCAACTAAAGACCCGCGCAAAATCAAGGTAATGATCGAAGGGGCCATTTACGAAGCCCTGAGTGAATTGTCGGGAATGGCGAAATGAAAATTATGCGCGCCTGGGCACCACCGCCCAAAATGACCATCAGTGAGTGGGCCGACAGTGAACGTCGGTTGTCACCGGAATCGTCCGCAGAACCCGGAAGGTGGGATACGTCCAACGCGGAATATCAGCGGGGTATCATGGACGCCATTTCCGATGACAACAATGAGCGGGTTGTGGTTATGTCCAGCGCCCAGGTGGGAAAGACGGAAATTGTTAATAACGCGGTGGGATATTTCATCCACCGTGAACCGGCGCCCATTCTTGTATTGCAACCCACCATCGACATGGCGCAAACCTGGAGTAAGGACAGGCTGGCTCCCATGCTGCGCGATACGCCCGTCTTGCGGGATAAGGTAAAACCGGCAAGGACTAAAGATTCTGACAACACCATCCTGCATAAGGTTTTCAAAGGGGGGCACATAACCGTTGCCGGGGCAAACAGTCCGGCATCCCTGGCGTCACGTCCCATCCGTGTTGTGCTGGCGGATGAAGTGGATCGGTATCCATTTAGCGCTGGGGCGGAAGGTGACCCGTTGAGCCTTGCTATAAAAAGGGCGACGACATTTTGGAACAGGAAGATCGTGGTTATCTCAACACCCACCGTTAAGGATGTCAGTCGGATAGAAAAAGAATGGAAGTTGAGTGATCAACGGCGCTTCTTCGTTCCGTGTCCGGACTGCGGACATTATCAGTATCTGAAATGGTCGAACGTGTCATGGATGAAAGACGATCAGGGTGAGCATTACCCGGAAACTGCCGTCTATGCCTGTGAAGAATGCGGAAGCGCCTGGGACGATATTGCAAAAATGGAAGCTATCCAAAAAGGCGAATGGCGTCCGACACGGGAAAGTGATGTACCCGGATTTCATATCTGGGAAGCATATTCGCCATGGTCATCCCTGAAAAGGATTGTCGCCGACTTCCTGAAAAAGAAAGACGATCCTGAGCTGCTGAAAACCTTCGTCAATACGGTGCTTGGTGAAACCTGGGAAGAAAAAGCGGAAGAACGAGACCCGAACAGTCTGTTGAGACGACGGGAAAAATATGACGCTCCGGTTCCGGAAGGCGCATTGTTCCTGACCGCCGCCGTTGATGTTCAGGACGACCGTTTTGAAGTGGAAGTGAAAGGCTGGGGGCGCGGACAGGAAAACTGGGGGATCGAGTATTATGCCATATTCGGGAACCCGGAAAATGAAAAAATGTGGATCGAACTGGACCAGAAATTACAGAAAGAATACAGGCATAAAAGCGGGGTTAAGATGAGCATTGCCTGTACAACCATTGACTCCGGCGGGCACTTCGCCGATCAGGTATATCGCTTTTGCCGGGGTAAGCAGGCGCGGCGTATTTTCGCGATTAAGGGGCACAATCAGCCGGGCCGACCGATTGTTACAAAGCCTTCCCGCAATAACCGCTACAACATTCCGCTGTGGCTGGTGGGAACGGACACGGCAAAGGAACGCCTGTTCACACGTCTGGGCATTGAAGACCCGGGCCCGGGATTCATGCACTTCCCTGAAACATACGAGCCGGAGTATTTTGAGCAGCTCACGGCTGAAAAAGTGATAACCCGCATGCAGCGCGGATACGCGCGCCGGGTATGGATTAAGACACGTCCCCGTAACGAAGCACTTGACCTGAATGTCTATAACTTCGCGGCGGTGGAAATACTTAACCCGGATTATGACGCGCTGGAAAAAGCGCTGGATATGAAAACAAAAAAAGACAAAAAGCCTGCGCGTGGCAAAAAACGACCGCGCGGATGGGTAAACGCCTGGAAGATGTAAAGGAGGTAAAAAAAATGGAAAATTATCAACAATCTGTTATTGATATGATTCGTGCAATTGCTCAAGCGTCAAACATGAAAGTGAAGCGAGGCTTTGCGGATTTTTTTTGCGATAGAATTATTCAATCTTGCACAGAATCTAATACAATGTCCGCAATTGAAAGGTTGGCACAATCGGTTAATGTTCAGATTAGCGAATTATATAAACCTGTTGTAGTCAATTTTGTAAAGGATTTGGTGCATGGAGATACGGTTCTAAATTGGTGCCGAGAATATCCAACAATTGTTGCTATGTTGGTGACATTAAAAACAGAAGAATACTTGGAAGCTGTCAAAAGTATCACTATTGATATGGAATCAGAAAAATCAGGAGTTG
>RFGN01000190.1 GCA_003696645.1 Gammaproteobacteria bacterium
AGGGCCTTTTCTCTGATCCTTTCTGATGATCAGGTAAAGGCCATCCTGGTGAATATCTTCGGCGGGATTGTTCGTTGCGATGTGATCGCCGAGGGGATCGTGCAGGCCATACAGGATGTCCATGTCGGCGTGCCGGTGGTGGTGCGTCTGGAAGGGACCAATGCCGAGAAGGGCAAGGCCATTCTGGATCAGGCCAGTGTCGATGTGGTGGCGACAGAAAGTCTCTCAGATGCCGCACAGACCGCCGTCAATATTGCGGCAGGCGATACAGAATGAGCATCCTGGTCGATCGAAAAACCCGCGTGATCTGTCAGGGGTTTACCGGCAAACAGGGAACCTTCCATTCCGAGCAGGCCATCGCCTATGGCACAAATTTTGTTGGCGGAGTCACGCCCGGAAAGGGTGGGCAGACCCATCTGGATCGGCCAGTATTCGATTCAGTGCAGGATGCCGTAACAGAAACCGGTGCCAATGCCAGCATGATCTACGTACCGGCCCCCTACGCGGCGGATGCGATCATCGAGGCTGCCGAGGCCGGTATCGAGGTGATTGTCTGCATTACCGAGGGGATTCCGGTAGCAGATATGTTGCTGGTAAAGGCGGTGCTGCGTGGGCGTGACGCTATTCTTATCGGACCAAACTGTCCGGGAATCATTACACCAGACGAATGCAAGATTGGCATCATGCCGGGGCATATTCATAAACAGGGAGTAGCCGGTATCGTCTCACGCTCTGGTACTCTCACCTATGAGGCCGTCCACCAGACCACGGTCGAAGGGCTGGGGCAGAGCACATGTATCGGCATAGGGGGCGACCCGATTCAGGGGATGAATTTTGTCGATTGTCTGCAACGGTTTGAGGCGGATCCCCAGACCCGCGGGATGATCCTGGTAGGCGAGATCGGTGGCACGGCAGAAGAAAAGGCCGCAGAGCTGATTGGTTCGGGTCAGATCACAAAGCCCGTGGTGGCCTATATCGCAGGTCTGACGGCACCGCCAGGAAAACGCATGGGGCATGCCGGGGCCATTATCTCTGGTGGTCAGGGAACGGCAGAAAGCAAGATCAAGGCCCTCGAAGCGGCCGGGGTACGGGTAGTGCGTTCGCCCACCGAGATGGGAAAGGCTTTAAAAGAAGAACTGCAAAAAGGGAGCGACGCATGATTCGTATTGAGTTGGCACAGTTGAATCCCGTCGTCGGAGGGATGGCGGCCAATTCCCGCAAGATCATCGATGTGATCCAGTCATCCGGAGCCGATCTGGTGGTCTTTCCTGAACTGGTCCTCACAGGCTATCCGCCGGAGGATCTGTTGCTCAGACATGATTTTCAGGAGGCCGTACAAGCAGCCCTGCAGAAGGTTGCCCGCGCCTGTACCGATACGGTCGCGATTCTCGGTGCGCCACTGAGGAATCGGAACGGTCATCTCGTCAATGCTGCTGTTGTGCTGGAGAATGGCAAGATCAAGGGCTGGCATGAAAAGATCATCCTTCCCAATTATGGGGTTTTTGACGAGAAGCGCTATTTCGTCAGTGGTCAGACACCCTACAGTTTCGAGCTGAAGGGAGTCCGCATTGCATTGGCGGTATGTGAGGACCTGTGGTGTGAGGATCATATCGATAGCCGATTCAGGCAGGAGCATGCCGAACAGATTCAACGGGTTCAGGCCGATTATGCTGCGATCGAAGCGGATATCCTTGTCAGCATCAATGCCTCGCCCTATCATCAGCGCAAGACCGAGATTCGCAAGCAGGTACTCTCTCGTTGCGCCCGGAATTCTGGCAAGCCCATCGTCTATGTCAACATGACCGGGGGGCAGGATGAACTGGTGTTTGATGGCCAATCCATGCTGATTGATGCTGAAGGGGAATTCATTGCCAAGATGCCGGCCTTTACCCAAGGCACGGCAGTAGTGTGCTTTGATGAAGCAACCAGACAGTTCAACGATCTGGGGACTCTGCAAACCAATGGGGCGACCTTGGTTGAAGAGACTCGTCATACCTATGATGCCCTGGTCCATGCAGTTCGCGATTATGTCGCCAAGAATGGTTTCAAGGGAGTGGTGATGGGTTTGTCGGGAGGCATCGATTCAGCCCTGACGCTGGCTATTGCTGCCGATGCAGTTGGTACGGAAAATGTTCTGGCATTGCTGATGCCTTCGCGCTACACCTCTGATATCAGCAACCAGGAGGCACGACACCAGTGCGATCAGCTGGGGGTGGATTGTCGAACACTACCGATTGAGTCCCCACATACTGCTTTTGAAGAGCTTTTGAAGGAATATCTGGATATCGTTGAAGGGGACCTAACCTGCCAGAATATTCAGGCCCGATGTCGAGGAGTGATGTTGATGGCCTATTCCAATCATACAGGCAGGTTGTTGCTGACGACCGGAAACAAGAGCGAAATGGCGATGGGCTATGCCACACTGTATGGCGATATGGCAGGGGGCTTCGCCCCCCTCAAGGATGTCAGCAAGCACTGGATCTATCGTCTGAGTGAATATCGAAATACTCTCTCTGAGGCGATTCCCCCGGGGGTCATTGAGAGAGCACCATCTGCCGAGCTGGCTCCGGACCAACGGGATTCGGATTCCCTGCCACCTTATGAGATCCTTGACGGGATCCTGGAGAGCTATATTGAGCAGGATCGCAGTGCCGAGGAAATCATCGCAGAAGGCTATCCGGAGGATGTGGTGATCGATGTGATCAAACGCGTCAATCGCAATGAATACAAGCGCCGCCAGTCTCCACCCGGACCGAAGATCAGTCGCCGTGCGTTCGGGCGTGAACGGCGTTATCCCATTACTTCGGCCTATTCCTGAGATTCCATTCGAACCCCGTCAGAAGAGGGGCATTTGATTACATATGATGATATGCCATGATAGAGATTCAAGTCGAATGAAGGATGGAGATCGCTGATGCTGTGGAAGCCTCATATTACCGTGGCTACTGTGGTCGCAAGAGGGGATCATTTTCTGATGGTTGAAGAGGATATCGATGGGCATTATGTGCTCAATCAGCCTGCCGGACATCTTGAAGATGATGAAACCCTGGCCGAGGCGGCGATCCGCGAAACCCTCGAGGAAACCGCCTGGGAGGTTGAGCTGGAATCGTTGATCGGAGTCTATCGATGGAAGCATCCTGCATCCGGCAAGACCTTTCTGCGTGTCTGTTACCAGGGCAGGGCCATGCACCATGATGCGGAGCGCAAACTGGATACCGGTATCGTTCGGGCAGCCTGGTTCAGCCTTGACGAACTGGAACCAATGATGGATAACATGCGCAGTCCCCTGGTGATGAAATGCATCGAGGATTATCTCAAGGGGCGGAGATATCCGCTTGAAATCGTACAAGATATAATATAAAAGCTATGCGTGTGACTGTGGGAATGTCCGGAGGGGTGGACTCTTCTGTAGCTGCTCTGTTGTTGAGACGCAGTGGGGTTGAGGTGTCAGGTACCTTCATGAAAAACTGGGAGGAGGATGATCCCGATTATCCCTGTACGGCTCTGGATGACATGCGCGATGCCCTGGAGGTTTGCGAAAGATTGTCGATTGATCTTACTGTGGAGAACTTCACCGAGGAATATCGACAACGTGTCTTTCGGGAATTCCTGCAGGAGTATGAGGCCGGCAGAACCCCGAACCCCGATATTCTCTGCAATCGGGAGATCAAGTTCAGGGCCTTTCTGGATAGTGCATTGGAAAACGGTGCAGATCGAATTGCCACCGGCCACTATGCCCGCGTGGACTGCGTCGATGGTCGATTCCGACTGCTACGCGGGTGTGATCGCAACAAGGATCAGTCCTATTTTCTCTATGCCCTCGACCAGAAGGCACTTTCACGTTCTCTTTTTCCGGTTGGAGAACTGAAAAAAACCGAGGTGCGAAGACTGGCCGCCGAGGCCGGCTTTGGGAATCATGCCAAAAAGGACAGTACCGGCATCTGTTTTATTGGTGAGCGCAGATTTACCCCGTTTCTGCAGCGCTATCTATTTGCCCAGCCCGGGGATATCGTTACGCCGGAAGGCAGGCTGATCGGCACTCACAAGGGAGCAATCTTTTATACCCTGGGACAACGCAGTGGACTTGGAATTGGTGGTGTGGCCGATTGTGAGGATCTGCCCTGGTTTGTGGTCGACAAGGACCTGTCGACGAATACGATTACCGTTGCCCAGGGAAATGATCATCCGTTGTTGTATAGCGATGCCCTTGAAGTTGTTCAGGTCAACTGGATAGCAGGCACCGCACCGGAATTGCCGCGTTCCTGTTCGGCCAAGATTCGTTATCGACAGCCCGACCAGCACTGTCGAATCGAGGTCATGAGCCATGAGCGTCTGCTGGTACATTTTGACGTACCACAACGGGCTGTTACTCCCGGTCAGAGCGTGGTGTTTTATGATGGCGAGGAATGTCTGGGCGGCGGGGTTATAGACAAAAGGATTTGTCAATGAACCATACGCCGGAAAACCGTCTCATGGCGGTGGCAGGATCTTTGCAATTTCTGGAGCAGGTACAACAGATTGCCCGTCATGGGCGAACGGAAGATTCTGTGCTGAAGACTGCCGCAGAGAGTCTTCTCAAATTGCAGCCCGATAGTGTCGTAGATGTTTTTGATGAGGTTTACAATATAAGAAGAGGGATAAAGATATTTCTACAACTTTTTGAAAACAAGAGAAAAGATATGGACAAGGAGTTGTTGCAATATTTTATCAGCATCAATCACCTGCAGAGAAAATTGTCGCGTGATCCCAAACGGATCCAAGTGATTCGGGACGGATTGGATGAGGTGAAACGAAAGCTGCAGCATTTCCCTTTGCTGCATGAATCGACCATCGCCCGTTATGCGGATATCTACACCTCAACGGTGAGTGATCTGACCCCACGGATTATTGTTCGGGGTGAACAGTCCTACCTGACTGGCTCTCAATATATCAACCGTATCAGGATGTTGCTATTGGCAGCCATTCGAACCTGTGTGCTGTGGAAACAATGTGGAGGAGGACCGATCCGGCTGCTGTTTGAACGGGCCAGACTGGTAAAGATTGCACATCAGACCCTTGCCCAAATGAGCTGATTCTCTGGACAGGCGGATTTTCAAGATGGTAGAACAAGAATCGTGGCAGCTTTGTGCATGAACACTTCCATGTATCATGTTCAGGATGAAACAGCGATGCTGACGCTGGGGGATAAGCTGGCCCGGCAGTGCCAGGAAGCGTTTCCAGATGGTGCCCTGATGATCCTGCAAGGACAGTTGGGAGCCGGCAAGACTACCCTCGTTAGAGGGTTCTTGCAAGCATTGGGCCATGTTGGAACGGTTCGCAGCCCAACCTATACCTTGGTGGAAAGCTATATGCTTTCCAGGACTGTACATCATTTCGACCTGTATCGAATCAGTGATGCGGATGAGCTGGAATTGACCGGATTTCATGATTATTTGAAACAAAATGCCTTTTGTCTGATAGAATGGCCGGAATGCTATCCGGATCTTCTCTCGGAGGCTGACATTCGTGTCATGATCGAGTATCATGATGACGGACGAGACGTAACAATAGAAATAAAAAATCGTTAGAGCTGGTATGGGGCCACGCCTGAAAACAGGAGCGCAAGCGCTTGCAATTTTCGGACTGCTGATCGGTACCTTGCATTCCGCAATGGCCGCCGTGGTTCAAGACGCCCGAATATGGCCATCTAAAGACAAGACCCGTCTGGTTTTTGATCTTTCTGATCGCGTCAAGTACAAGATTTTTACTCTGGATCATCCCGATCGGATCGTCATCGATTTTATCCGCAGTCGTGCCGGGAAACCGATCAACGTCAAGCTGAATCATCACCCGATGATCAAGCAATTGCGTTCCGGTATCAACAAGGGGCGCAATCTGCGGGTGGTTGTTGATGCCAGACAACCCCTGAAGATCAAACATTATCTGCTGGCCCCTGGCCCTCAATATGGCAATCGGTTGGTAGTTGAAATGACACCCATGCATCCGGCACAGTCGGTCAAGAAAAGACCTGCCAGGCCAGTCAAGCCGGCAGCCCATCCGGCTAAGCGAGCATTTTCCAGACCAACTGCTGCGAAACCGCTCAAAACGACCGGAACCAAAAAAGCTGCTCTTGCAGCGAAACACGTCAAGTTGGCCCCGTTACATCTGGACCACCGTGATGCCGTGGTCATCATAGATGCCGGACATGGTGGAGTCGACCCCGGTGCATTGGGATATCGCAAGACCCATGAAAAGGATCTGGTCTTCGGTATTGCAAGAAAACTGAAAACCATCATCGACCAGACAGAAGGAATGCGTGCCATTATGACACGCGATGGTGACTATTTTCTTAGCTTGCGGGAAAGAACCCGCAGGGCAAGAAAACAGAAGGCCGATCTGTTTATCTCCATCCATGCCGATGCCTTTAGGGATCGACATGCCCATGGTTCATCCGTTTATATCCTTTCCAATCAGGGTGCGAGTTCGGAAGCGGCACACTGGTTGGCAGACAATGAAAATGCTGCGGATCTGATTGGTGGTGTCAAACTCCACAACAAGGACAATATGCTCGCCAGCGTCCTGCTGGATCTTTCCCAGACGGGCACCATCGAGGCAAGTCATAATGCTGCCAGAATGATTCTTCGGCAGTTGGGCCGGATCGGTCATCTGCACAAGAATGATGTTCAGCGCGCCGGCTTCGTGGTACTCAAATCCCTGGATATTCCTTCCGTTCTGGTAGAAACGGCCTTTATCTCCAATCCACAGGAAGAACGACGTCTGTCATCAAACAGTTACCAGTGGAAGTTGGCCGATGCACTGGCCATCGGGATTCAGAGCTATTTCAACCAGTATCCTCCACCCGGGGTGCAGGTGGCGATGCGCAAACCCAAGGATGGTGTCTATCAATACAAGATTCGGCGTGGCGATACCCTGTCAGAGATTGCACAACAATACCGTGTGACGGTAGACAGGATACGCCATATCAACAACCTCAAGACCAATCTTCTCAGGATCGGACAGGTCATCCATATACCGGTCTCCTGATGCCATCAGTTTCGCCTTATCGTGAAATTGAATTCATAGACTCTGATGATGCATTGAAATCGGTCTGTGATCATTTCTCACATGAACCGGTTATTGCCATCGATACCGAGTTTCAGCGACAGAATACCTATTTCCCCAAGCTCTGCCTCATTCAGATTGCTTCGTCCACCTCCGTGGTCTGTATCGATCCCTTTGCGATTACTGACACTGAACCTCTGTGTCACCTCTTGCAGGATCCGGCCATCACCAAGGTCTTTCATTCCTGTCAGCAGGATCTAGAGGTCTTGTTTCTATATCTGGATATTCTCCCTGAAAATCTGTTTGATACCCAGATTGCAGCCCAGATTCTGGGTATGGGGAGGCAGTTGGGATACGCCAACCTGGTCAGGGAGTTATTGTCTTTGGAACTTGAAAAAAGTCAGACCCGGACCGACTGGACGCAGCGCCCCCTGCATCCAGACCAGTTGCAGTATGCTGCCGAGGATGTTGTGCCCCTGTACCAGATCCATGACATTCTTCACCGCAAGCTGGTTGAATCAGATCAGCTTGCGGAATTGCAGCAACAGGTCAGAGAGCGCTTGAATCGAGAGGATTATATTGTTTGTGCCAGCAATGGTGTCAAAAGACTGAAAGGATTGAACAGGGTTACAGGGCCGGCCAGAAAACTTGCCAAAATCATGGCCGTTTGGCGAGAACAACAGGCGATCGATCAAAATCGACCACGTCAGTGGATTCTGAAAGATGGGGTGCTCATTGCGCTGGCCCGGCAGTTTTCACAGGGGCAAGCGGCAAAAATCAATAATGATCGTTTCAGGAAACGTTACGAGAGACATGCCGCCGCAGTCCTGCAATTCCTGCGTCAACATGAGGATGCAGCCAAATTGGTGGCCGAGGTGCCTGTCACCGAAGAATCCTCTTGATGGATCGACATGCAGGACTGGAATCAACGGGCCAAACAGTTTTCCGTATGGCTACCACACCTGCAAGCTGCAACAGGGGTGTTGCTCGAGGCCCTGAAAACCAGGCAACCACTGTCAAAAGGTTCCATTTTGCTGGATCTCGCGACTGGTACCGGTGAACCGGCAGGAACGCTCCACGAACAGTTTCCTGAATGCACAGTGATTGCTGTGGATAATGCGGTCAATATGTTGCACATGGCCAGGCATCGACTGCAGGCATCACCAGCAGGCCTGTATCTGGCGGCGATGTCCGGACAGGCTCTGGCCTTGCTGGAGAATCAGGTCGACGTATGTGTATCCCGGTTCGGAATCATGCTATTTGATTCTGTCGATCAGGGCCTTGAGGAAATTGCCAGGATCCTCAAGCCGAGGGGTGGCCTGTTTTTTACCGTCTGGAGTGATCCGGAACGCATGCCGTCGATGAAATGGTGTCACGATGCCTTTGCTGGCAAGATCCCCGATGATGCCATGCCGCATCTGGCCAAGGCCACGGCAATGGGGAACCGGAAGGCCACACAGTCCACCTTGCAATCATGTGGCTTTGATCAAATCGAGATTACCGAACACGAACTCGAATTTGTATTCCCAGACTTTTCCGCTTACTGGGAATGTGTGATACATTCGGGCATCATGCAACCCCAATTTGAACAGCTGCCACCGGCGCAGCATGATGACATT
The DNA here is from genome assembly GCA_003696645.1 of Gammaproteobacteria bacterium. Classification (GTDB taxonomy): domain Bacteria; phylum Pseudomonadota; class Gammaproteobacteria; order J025; family J025; genus J025. The sequence continues at coordinate 8,661 of RFGN01000190.1, forward strand.
CGTCAACAAATCGAATCCATGGCACAGCCCTTCATTAAGCAGGGCAGATTGCAAATACCGCATGCCTATCTTTGTATTCGGGCCACAAAGGCCGTTGTCTGATTCCTGTATGTCACAACCATCAAGAATACATGTCCTTGAAGATCGGTTGATCAACCAGATCGCTGCTGGAGAAGTGATCGAGAGACCAGCCTCTGTTGTCAAGGAACTGGTCGAAAACAGTCTGGATGCTGGTGCCAGTCGTATTGATGTGGATGTGGAACAGGGCGGCATAAAACGCATTCGCATTCGAGATGATGGGTATGGTATCCCACGCGATGAATTGAAACTGGCACTGTCACGTCATGCAACCAGCAAGATTCGCAATCAGGAGGACCTGATTGAAGTACAGACTCTGGGATTCAGAGGAGAGGCCTTGCCCAGTATCCTGTCGGTTTCCAGACTTCATATTGCTTCCAGGGCTGCTGGTGCAGACATGGCGTGGGAGATCCGAGCTCAGGGTGATCTGGCTGGTGTCGAACCACAACCCTGTGCCCTCAATGAAGGCACGCTGCTGGAGATTCAGGATCTGTTTTTCAATACACCGGCACGGCGCAAATTTCTGCGTGCAGACAAAACGGAATACCGCCATGTTGATCTGATGTTCAGGCGGCTGGCCCTGGGGCATATGCAGGTCGCCTTTTCCTTGCGACATAATGGCAAGATCATCTATCAATTGCCGGCGGCTCAGAACGAGGTCGACCGACGTGATCGCCTACGGCAACTGTTGGACAAGAACTTTGCCGAGTCTTCACTGCAAGTCTCTCATGAAAGAATGGGAATGTGCCTGAGCGGTTGGCTGGGTTTGCCCACACAGTCGCGCAGTCAGCCCGACCAACAGTATTTTTATGTCAATGGTCGTTTTGTTCGTGATCGAATGATCATGCATGCACTGCGCAGTGTCTATGAAGATGTACTGTATCGTGGTCGACACCCTGCATATGTTCTATTTCTTGATATGGCGCCCAATTCCATGGATGCCAATGTGCACCCGACCAAACAGGAGGTGCGGTTTCAACAGGGCAATCTGGTTTACGATTTTCTGCGTCATGTCGGCAAGCAGGCTCTGGCGGAGACTCGACCAGGCCAGGAAACAGGTGTATCAGACAATTCGGCGTCGCATCCTGCAAAGAGCAATATTCCATCAGTTGACATTCCGCTACATTCTGAAACTCCTTTCAACCAACCAACAACCTATGACAAACAGGTACCGTTGTCATGGTCAGTTAGAGAACCGACACGATCCGAGGTCAGTGATCAGACCATGCATGCTGCGATCCAGACAGGTCTTGGGGCAGCTCAACCACCTTTTCATCCAAGGTCTGAGAGTACAGAGGCCGGTAGCCAGGTAAATGATGAAGACGAACATGAGCATGCTCTGGGAAGGGCATTGGGTCAGGTTCATGGTATCTATATATTGGCCGAGAATGCCGATGGTCTTGTGCTGGTAGACATGCATGCGGCGCATGAACGAATCCTGTATGAGAAAATGAAGAATGACGTTTTTGAAGGGAGTCTGGTACGTCAACCATTATTGATCCCGCAGGCCATTACCATTGGAGAAAATGAAATCGGCCTGTTCGAACAGAATTGTGAAACATTCGCAAGAATGGGTTTTCTGCTTGAAAGTGGTGGCCCCGAAACCTTGATCGTGAGAGAGGTGCCGGAACTGCTCAAGACCGCAGATATAGAGACTCTGGTCAGGGATATCCTGTCAGACCTTTCCGAAAAGGATCATTCCACACGAATTGAGGAAACCATCAATGAGATACTTTCCTCCTGTGCCTGTCATGCCGCTGTTCGGGCAAATCACCGACTGACACTGGATGAGATGAATGCCCTTCTCAGACAGATCGAACAGACGCCACGCAGCAACCAGTGCAATCATGGCCGGCCGACCTGGACCACCCTGACAATCGATCAGCTTGACAGATTGTTCATGCGAGGTCAGTGAAGGCTGACAGGCTGGCCTGATTGTACACGAGGTGAACAGGGCGTATACTATTCACGGATTCAGTTATCACCATCGGGGTGTAGCTCAGCCTGGTAGAGCACTACGTTCGGGACGTAGGGGCCGTAGGTTCAAATCCTATCACCCCGACCAATCAATCAGTTTTTTCTAACATTCAATACAAGTTCTGTTTTCGATTGGTCAGAGCCTTCAAATTTGACGCGAAGACCATAACATAATACTTTGACGGTCAAATCCTGTTGACCCGTGGATAAGTGTATACTTGATTGAACTCCAATTGACAAAAGAAGGAAAATTAACTCATGAAAATTGAATCAACGCTTGAGTCATATCTTATCTGTTTCACAACGGGTTTTGCCGTGCTCGTTCTGGAATTGGATGCATTTCGCCTGTTTGCTCCTCACTTTGGCGTCTCTACGCACGTAACCGGTATTATCATCAATGTCATCCTGTTGGCGCTTGCGGCTGGCTATTGGCTTGGTGGCTGGTTTGCGGATAAATATCATGACATGCGCCTCGAGTACTGGGTAATCCTTACTGCCGCCATGCTCCTTCTGGTTGTATATGCAAGCTATACTTGGCTTTTACCCTATTTCACAACGCTCTCCCTGTTGGTCGGAGCGACGCTTGCTGCCAGCCTGTTTTTTTTCATACCGATGGTGCTCCTTGCCTTCATTCCTCCATACCTTGTCAAGGCACTGGCCAAACAGGGTCAGGTAGGTGAGGCAGCAGGAAAAATATACAGTATCGGGACTTTCGGTTCGATTACAGGAGGTGTGCTGACAACATTCCTGTTCATTCCTCAGCTGGGCTCGAGATGGACATTGATGCTCGCAATTGTACTCCTTTTCCTGCTGTCTGTTGCAGGCCTGTTCAGAAAATCCAGGGCGATGGTTTTCGTGATCATGCTGCCCTTGATTGTTATGTTCCTTCCGGCTCATGCTACCGATGAATTCTTGGTGACAGAATCGGAATACAATGTCATCACTGTAAAGAAAGACAAGGATATCTATTACCTCAAACTGAATGATAACTATGGATATCATTCTCGTTCACTTGATCCAAAGACAGGTTTGACGCATAGTTACTATGATGAATTTCTTTATGCACAGCTCTTTTTCGGACGGAAATCCAGAAACAACGGATTTCGAACCCTGATTCTAGGAAACGGTGCCGGTACAGCGATGATGCAATTGCAGAGATTCTTTCCTCAGGAGGTAACCGGTATCGAAATTGATCCGGAATTAACAAGAATTGGGGAGGAATACTTCGGCCTTCATTTGGGCAAAAGAGACAAGATCCTTCATGAGGATGCACGTACATTCGTCAATCGAAACGAGCAGAAATTTGATGTCATTATCATTGATCTCTATGCTGGTGGCCCCTACATCCCATTCCATGTGACGACGCGAGAATTTTATCGACATGTCAGGCATTCTCTCACTCCTTATGGGGTGATCGCCATCAATGTGCCATCATACGCAAAAGGCACTGAATTATCGCGAAGAACCCTTGCTACGATCATGGAAACATTCCCAAGTGCCTATCTGGGTGGCAGAATCCTCTTCGCATTCCAGACGCCCACGGAAAAAGCAGACCTGAAAGCACGCATCAAGGCAAGTCCTTATTCAAACGCTGACAACCTCAGGGTCGTGGATAAACTGACACAACTTGATCCGGTAACCTATAGCAGTGATATATTCACGGACGATCAGGCTCCTGTTGAGCAACTTGTCTACCTGGCATTGAAACATTCAAAGGGTTTTACCGAGAGCCGTTGACAGATCCTGTAAAAATACATCCATTACTGTAATGTTTGAAGTGGTCTAATTGAAGGGTACAAC
>RFGN01000191.1 GCA_003696645.1 Gammaproteobacteria bacterium
CTCCGAAAAGGTGGACATCCAACTGCTTACAGACAGCCTTAGTGACAACCTCAAAGGCCTCGATAACCTCATCGAGGACATCGAACCGGACCATATCCGCCTGCCGGTGCTGGTGCGGCAATACATCAAACTGAATGCCCGCTTCATCAGCTTCAATGTGGACCCCAACTTCAGCGATGTACTGGATGGATTCATCATCCTTGACCTCAACGATGTCCCCCTTTCCATGATCGAAGCGCTGAAGCGGGAAAGCCAGGATTGAGGTTGGGAGGATTATGGAGGATTATGGAGGATTATAATTCAACGCTGGCAGGGTTTCAGACCCCTGCCAACGTTTGGTTAGGGAGGATTATGAGGATTATTGGGTTTAGCAGGGATACTCTGTTCAACTCTGTTTGCAACTCTTACAACTCTGTGGTTAAATAGGGATTATTAGGATTATGGGGATTATAGAGGATTATAGAGGTAGTTGCTTTTTCATCCCTCCCCCGAAAGCTTTCGGGGCACCCCTCATCCCTGGATTATGGGGGTTATGAGTTTTTTTTCCCGGCGATAAGAAGATCATAGCGACGAAGTTTTTGAAAGTTTTTTGGGTTTTTGGGGTTTTTACCGGGAGTGGAAAGGCAGACAAAAAGCAATCCGCCGATAGGCAGACAAAAACTACCTTTGCAGCCACAAAAGCAGAAGAATGAGTAAGATCCGAGCAATTAGCAGAGGAATTGGACTGGCACTGTTGACCTGCTGGTGTGTAGCTCCGGTAGTTTTCCGTTACCTCATTGGCACCTGGGATGCCCACCACGCCCTCGAGACCCGGAAACGCTGGGCCCGGAAGGCCATCAAGCTTTTGGGCATCAAACTTGAAATGACGGGCAACCCATCCGTTCAAGGCGCCTGCCTTTACATCGGCAACCACCGCTCATACATAGACCCCATCGTGGCACTGACCCAGGTGCCGGCATGGCCGGTGGCCAAAGCGGAGGTGGCCTCGTGGCCCATCTTCGGCATCGCCGCTAAAATGACGGGCATCCTGTACGTAAAACGGGAAGACCGCAACAGC
>RFGN01000192.1 GCA_003696645.1 Gammaproteobacteria bacterium
ATCCAGGACTATTCCGATATCCGCTTTCCGGAAGGCAGTGGGGCCATGCTGATGATCGAGGTTGACGGCCCCCTGGCAGGACTCAGGGAGCAGTTGCAGGCCGTTTCGCAGGCTGCCCAGGTAAAGGGTGTGCTGGACATCAGGGTAGCGGAAACCGAACAGGAGAGAAAGGCCCTCTGGGAGTCCCGCAAGGCCCTGTCTCCTGCACAACGGGCCATTGCCCCGAAAAAGATCAACGAAGATGTCGTGGTACCGGTCTCACGTCTGCCGGAGTTGATTGAAGGGCTCGAAACACTTGGCCAGAAATACGCTATCCGCATCGTCAATTTTGGTCATGCCGGCAACGGCAATATCCATGTCAACCTGCTTATCGACCCGGACGACCCCGGCCAGGCCGAGGCTGCCGAGCAGTGTCTGGATGAGGTCTTTGATCTGGTACTGTCCCTGCGGGGAACCCTGTCCGGCGAACACGGTATCGGGCTGGTCAAGCGGGAATTCGTCTCCCGCGAACTGGATGAAACCGCCCTGGCCCTGATGAAGGGGATCAAACAACAATTTGATCCGGATCAGATTCTCAACCCGGGAAAACTATATGTCGAGTAAACACCCCTAAAAATAGTATCGGTATCCCACAAACCCACCCTGGCTTTCCTGCCGAGAATTCCATACCCAATTCCAGCTTCCTACCAGTGCATGCCGAGTTCCAAAATATTTCGCCTGTTGCCATTGAATCTGTTGCGTGCGCTCCGACTGATTAAAGTAATTCAATCCAATCTTCCACTCAAAATGGCTTTTCATATTCCATATCTCACGGATAATGATGCCAGCCTTGGGTTCCAGATACCCGAATGTTTCACCCCGCCCCGCTGCACCACCAGCCTCCAGCATGGCATAGATATCCATATCGTTGACAAGAGAATAGGCCTGTCCAATCCCTGCATTCAGGTTAACCACTCCTACCTGATCAAGATTCATGTCATATTGCTGCTGGTAACCGACAGCGAAACTCACTGAATACTGGTTCATCAC
>RFGN01000193.1 GCA_003696645.1 Gammaproteobacteria bacterium
AATGAATCGGTCGTTGTGGTGGCGTTCGAGCAGGTGCACCAGCTCGTGCACGAGGATATACTCCAGGCATTGCGACGGTTTTTTCATGAGCTCGAGGTTCAGCCATATTCGCCCTGCCTCGATGTTACAAGTGCCCCATCTGGTTTTCATCTTTTTGATGCGAACTTCTTTGACCTGCACGCCAATGATGGGCTCCCATTTTGCCAGCAGTCCGGGAATGAGCCTGCGCAGTTGGCGCCGATACCAGCGTTCGAGGATGCGTTCCCGGGTATCACGGTCCGTGCCAGGCGGTACCGTCAACTCAATGAATGAAGTTCCAATTATCCGAACCGAGGAACGACCTGCCTTTTCGAGCACTTTAAGCCTGTACCGACGGCCGGCGAAATAGTGGCTTTCACCCGAGACCATTTCGCGAGGGGATTGACGCTCCTGATTCTCAAAATTCTTTTGCTGCTTTCGTATCCATCCGAGTCGGGAGATGACTGCAAGCCGGATCGTTTCATCATCGATTGCATATGGTGCAGCAACTCGGATCTTACCTTCCGGTGGATAGACTGCCAGGTGCATGTTTTTGATATCTTTTCTGACGATCAACACCTCCTGGCCGTTGACTGATATGGTCGTGGTTTTAGTACTCATGCTGCTGGCTTACGAGTTCCATTATTTTCTGAATTACCTCATCTGACTTTACTGGCAATACCTGCTCGATTGCTTTTCTCACCAGCTTGCTCTTGAAGTTATTGCCTCGCCAGCCATCTTGTCCGCAGTGCCTGATGGCCTCGTCGATTTCAAGGGAGAGCGCAAGCAAGGCTTCATTTGAGCTTGTCAGAGCGGGATTTTCCATGCCCAAGTCTCTGGCTTGTTGCGACGAAAGAATCAAACCCAGGTTGTCAAAAAGAGCCTGTTTAGCTGGCGTGTCGATTCCTGGAGGATACTTTTTCCTTTTTCCCGGGTTTTTGATTTGAGCGGCAAGCTCAACAACCTTGTTCAGGTAGGCTTTGTATTCTATCATTTCTCTCCTTCTCCTCTCGATCAAGTCATCGAGAAGTTTCGACATGCGCTCGTAATAGGCCGGGTTGATCGAGGTTTTGTCAATGATCAGTTTCCGAACGTTGTTCTCGATTGCCTCAGCAACTGCCTCTCTGTTGCCGTTCATTTTAGTCGTCAATGTGCTTATTGCATCCTCACCCCGGTCAACGATCAGATCAACCAATGGCATTTCGTCGAATGCAACCAGTTCCTCGCTTTCTTCTGCCCGAATATAGGTATCCATCAACTGGCGCATGGCCGGTTCGTACTGTTTGAGGTCTATGTGCTCACCGGCAGCCATGCGCACTACGTCTCTCATTGCTGCGAAGTGGCGTACTTCCTCGTGCAGTCTTGCTATTTCTTTTGGCTCATAACCGGCTTCGGGTAGTTCGTTGGCCAGATCCGTGTAGGCGCGTATCAGAGAACTTACCAGTTTGTACAGTTCATGTCTTTTTAATTCGTTGGACTTGATCTGCGCTGCGTTGCCGCTTTCCGTTGCGACGAAATAATGCAGGTAGGCCTTTTCATCCCTCGGGATTTCGACTGGTTCACACAGGGCTTTGAGTGACTCTCTCAGTTGCTCCAACCGTTCCCTTCCTTTTTGAAGTCTGTTTTTCAAAAGGCCATCCACGTCTTCCCGGGCATAACCGTCAAAGGCCTCGCCGGTATAATCTGTGATGGCTTTGGCAAGTGACTTGAACAGATCCCGGTAATCGATGATGTAACCGTATTCCTTGTCTTCGGTGTGCAGGCGGTTAACACGGCAGATGGCCTGAAAAAGGCCGTGATCCCTGATTTGCTTGTCGATGTACAGATAGGTGGCAGAGGGGGCATCAAAGCCCGTCAGCAGTTTGTCCACTACGATGAGCAGTTTCATCTGGCCTGGCTGCTCGATGAATCTTTTTTTTACTTGCTTCTCAAAGAGCTCGACCTTGTACATGGCTTTTTCTTCATCCTCCTCAAACCATTCTGCCAGCATCTTTCGGTAAATGTCATATTGCATCAGCTTTTCCGTCAGCCCTTCCCCACTTTCTTCTCCTTTGATATCGTTGGGTGAAGGGCGGTAGGAAGTCACAATGGCACATTTCCCCCTGAGGTCTGTCTCCTGAAACATCCTGTAAACCCGGCAAGCATTGTAAATGCTGTCCGTCACCAGAAGGGCATTGCCGTGGCCGTCCATCAATCTGGGCCTTCGCACCATGTCCAGGGAGATGTCTGCCACGATTTTACGAAGGCGATCCTGAGCGCTTAACAGCTTCCGCATCGTGCCCCATCTCTCTTTCAGCTGGGCCTTGGCATAATCTTGCAAGCCCCTCGTTTTTGACTCAAACCATTGGTCCACTTTGTCCTGGGAGGTAATTGCCTGGTCGATGTCTCTTGCTTCGTAAAGCAGGTCGAGTACCACGCCATCCCTTACCGCTTCATCATACTTGTAGGTGTGGATGTAAGGTCCGAACACTTCGATGCTGGTGGCTTTGTCTTTTTTCAGCAAGGGTGTTCCAGTAAAGCCGATGAAGGTGGCATCCGGCAGCAGGCTTTTCATGGCCTTGTGCAATTTGCCGGATTGGGTTCGGTGGCACTCGTCCACGAAAACGAAAAAATTCCCTGCCGGCCTGAAGTCCTTGGGGAGGCTCTTCCTTATTTCTTCCAGGTAGGAATCTATGTCTTGTGCCGACAGCTCATCACTCTTGCCAAATTTGTGAATGAGCGAACACAACAACCACTTTTCCGGACTCGAGAGCATCTTTACCAGGTCGTTTCCACTGCTGGTGCGGTGGATGTCTTCATCCACACCGCGGAATACCTTTTCGATCTGTTCATCCAACTCGGTGCGATCCGTTATGACCAGTATCCTGGAGTTTTCGATGTTTTCCCTGATCCATCTGGCCAGCCAGACCATGGTAAGGCTCTTGCCGCTGCCCTGCGTGTGCCAGATGATACCGCCTTGCTTGCGTCTTGCGTACTCCTGGGCAGCCTTTACTCCAAAATACTGGTTATGACGACAAACCTTTTTCGTGCCTGCATCAAAAACCATGAAATCATGGATGAGTTCCAGGAACCGCTCCTTGCGGCACAGTTGCCAAAATTCCTTCTGCAGGATGCCATCCCCGAATTCGGCAGGAGCGTCATTTTCTTTCCAGTGCAGCCAGTATTTTTCAGGTGTCTGAATGACGGCGTACCTGACGCCCTGGGAGGGATTCCCCGCCATGATGAGCTGGATCGTCGAGAAAAATGGCTGGATAAATTCCCGCTTTTGGTTATCCAGGTTCTGACGGATGCCCTCTGTAACCGAAACGCCTGATCGCTTGAGCTCGATCACTCCCACCGCAATGCCGTTGACATATAGCACCAGGTCGGGGCGCTTTGTGTGTTGGCCACTCAGGGTCACCTCTTCGGCAATGGCAAAGTGGTTGTTTTCAGGGTTCTGCCAATCGATGAGCCACAGGGTTTGGAAATGCTCTCCAAGGCCGGTCTGTACCTTGACGCCGTAACGCAAAAGCCGGTAAACTTCCCGGTTGGCTTCGTAAAGGTTTTTACTGCCTCCAATGATGGCCGCTGCCTGATGCATTCGTTTGAAAGCCTGATCGATCAGGCGGCCGCCATATCCACGCTTGTTCAGCCAGGCCTTCAGCAAATTTTCTTCGATGTTGCCATTGTCCAATTGGTCTTTCTTGTTGCCAAGGTAATCGTAGCCCAGCACCTCGCAGAAAAAGGCGATGACTTTTTTCTGGGTGATGAATTCACTTTGGGGAGCGGCGAAGTTGTTCATAACGAATGGTTTGGAGCATTGACGCTTCTTGCCTCACGATTCCTGAAGGTGGACTATTTTCTTGCCCATGGCTTGTTCGATGACTTCCAGTAACCTGCTTCTCCTGTCCTTCAAAAATTCGCTGAACTTGTCGCTTCTCAACAGTTCAGCTGACAGGGCATGGCTCTCCAACAATTCGTCCATCTCCGGGTCGGTCAATCGAACCTGCGGCTCATTTTGAATGCGACGAAGATACCTGGAAGGTGCATCTCCTCCAATTTTCCGGTTGGCGAGGTAGGAAATGGGTGTTTTATTCAGAATGGAATCATAGACATCCCTTTTGATTGCATTTGCCTCACACCAGGCTTTGGGGAAAATGTGGTGGATGTCGAGTGCCACCTCATTGGTATCCAACTCGTGGATGGTGGCCTTCCAGAACCAGTCCCTGGCACCTTTGCGCAGCACCAGCACATTGATCCCTTTGTAAGCGGCGCTATTTCGGGACCGCAGGTTGTCCAAACGTTCCGGCTGGAAGGAAGCATCGTTTACGGTGCGGGGAACGGCATCGTCGTTCTCGAACCACGCCAACAATTCCTCGTAGTCATTGGCGATCCGGGTTTCGACTGCGCCGCTGTAGAGTTCACCAAGCACGCCACACCAGTACCAGCGCGCCAGTTTGTCATAGATGCGCGGCTCTCGCCAGCGGTCGTCAATGCGTGCCATGACCGCGGCCAGAGGTATGAGCTGGGTGCTGTAAGGCAGTTCACGGCGGTCGTAAATACATTCCTGGCGCAGGAACTTCGCCGCCAGTTTGAAGCCTTGTTCGACTTCATTCGCCCAGTCCTCCCAAGCATTCAGCGGCAAGTTCAACACTTCAGAACGTTTGGCGCTAATCGGCCGTACCTGCTTGCCTGTCTTGCCATCATCCAAATCGGCCTTGCGCAGTTCGTGGGTGTGGATGAGCGTCACTGCTTGCAGAAATTCAGGGGCTTCTATCCCCTTTAGCAACAGCTCTTCTTCCAGCCGCTCCTTGCGTGAGGAAACACTGCGTATTTCAGAGCCGAACCAGTCGTCGCGCAGGTTGTAGCTATCGGCGGCATAACTGGCGGTGACGAGCTCGAAGACCGATAGGGACACACCGCCGGTATTGACCTTCTCAAATACCAGGCAAACCGCTTCCTTGGACGTCTGTCTGTTCAGTTCAATGATCGGAAGATGGTATTTGTGAAAGATGTCAATGACTTGAGTATGAAAATCTATAAACAAATTCAAGTGTTCTGGAGCAAAATCCCTGAGTTCTTTCATCCACTCACCAAATTTGATGATTTGATTGCAGGGGAAGTACAACTGCTGGCATTCCAGTTCGCGGGTGGACAGGTCGAGCTCCACTTCGCGGCCGAAGTTTGTGCGAATTTGCCGGTTCTCATCCACCGCCACCAGGGCGTCTTCCAGGTTGGTGGGGTTATCCAGGGCGGAGCGGATGTTGAAATAGTAGTAGCGTTGGATCGCCTTGCCCTTCTTGGTGCGGGTCTGCACCGGATCTTGTAATGCGATAGCTTGAGTAAGTGTGGTCAGACGCTGCTGACCGTCAAGGATGAGCTTTTCCGGCTGAACGTTGTTGCTAATATGACGCTCCACCCCCTCCACCGGCCGGGTCTGGAAGCGGACCTCACCGCCATTTTCCAACAGCATGACCGCGCCAATGGGAAACGAGCGCGCCACACTGACCAGCAAATCCTGGATGTGGTCATCATCCCATACCCAGCCGCGCTGGAAATCCGGCAGTTGTATCTTGCCGGTGGTGATGTCTCTTAGAAGATCGATCAATGGGGTCTTGGTACTGTCAAAAGTGCTCATTTTTATCTAATATTTTGGATTGAAGAAATTATCCTTCCTTTTCCCCCACCAGCCGCACCTTGCCCCTCAGCAGCACCTGCATCATGCCCTGCTTGAGCTGCCGCACCTTCTCGCGC
>RFGN01000194.1 GCA_003696645.1 Gammaproteobacteria bacterium
ATACGGCCTTGCGCTTGATATATCCCCTTCTGAGGGCCGTTATCAACTTGCCTATGAGAACGTCAAGATCTCCGATCATGAAGATATGGGATTTCTAAGTGGTGCCATGCTGTTCAAGGCCAGGGACTGGCTAATGGTGGGACCCTCTGCCTCAGGTGCCATCACGGGAGATCGTGGAGGGTTCATTACGATCGGGGTGGATACCCACCTGCGATATCCTCTCAACAATCGTCTCGAATTGATTGGCGGAGCACTGATCGGAGCAGGTGGTGGACGGGGTGGCCAGCAGCTTTCTGGCGGTGGATTGATGACACGCACCTATCTTGCCCTGAATCTTGCCGTGAACCCTAACAACCATCTGGGTCTGGGCTACAGCGTTTTGGACTTTCCGAATGGTTCGATCCACAGCACCCAGCCCTACCTCATCTATGAACAGGTCTTTTCGACCTTCTTGCGGCCCGGTTGGGTGACGCCTTCCACAGATGCAGGTACCGGGTTCATCCACACCGGAGCAAAGGAACAGGATATTGCCCTGACCTATCGACGTTACCTTTTTTCCAATCGAGTCACCACCGTTTCTGGAAATCAACAATTGGATCTCTCCCTGATGGGAATTCGATGGCGACACGCCCTCGACAATCGTTTCTATCTGTCTTTGGGTACAGAAGGGGCTGCAGGAGGCGAAAGCAGTGGTTACATGCAAATTCTCGCCAATGGCGGCATGCGATTCAAGCTTTCACCGTCAACACTGATCCGCTTTTCTGCTGGAACAGGTGTGGCCGGAGGGGGCAATACCGATACCGGTGGGGGCTGGCTGGTGGATGCCCGCCTGGGGTTCCAGTTCTCACTCTCGTCGCACTGGTTTATCGAGGCCGAGGGGGGATATATTGATTCACCTGAAGCACCCTTCAAGGCATCTAGCCTGTCCACCATGCTGGGGTATCGTTTTCTTACACCCACCCCGGACAGGAATATCACCAATAAGACGCATACCCGTTATCATCCCGTTTCTCTACGCATACGGCCAGCAATACAACGATATCACAAGGCAGACAGTCAGTGGCGCAAACAAAATCCCGACACACCGATCGATGTACTGGGTCTGCAACTGGATGATTTCATCCACCGAAATTTCTACCTGACCGGGCAGAGCTTTGCAGCCTATTCCGGCAAGGCCGGCGCCTACATGACCGGGCTTGTTGGTCTGGGCTGGCATTATCCACTCTCGCCTTTTCCTCTGTTTTTCGAGGCAGAGGGGTTACTGGGAGCAGCCGGCGGAGGCGGGGTGAACGTTTCGGATGGCCTCGTCTATCAGGGAAATGTTTTTCTCGGCATGCCATTGAAAGGACAGGTTGATGTCCTTCTGGGTGGCGGCACCGTGGCAGCCGTCAACGGTCCTTTTCAAGCCCGTGTACTGGCACTGAGTCTGGCCTACAGATTCAGCAGTTTTATGGACTGGTAAACCAACAGAACCCTGATATCTTGACCCCGCCGTCTGTCATGGCCGGTCATCCTCTCAAACATGCCGACAGTCACCTTCAGCATGGATCATCCGTGTCATTTCACTGCATTGATTTTCGTCGATACACCGCTTATCTTCGCAATGCAGCAATCTGTCACGAAATCCACCAATTCCAGCCTGTCATCGGTTTTTGATGTTTTTTTGAACAGTTAGCGAGCATGATATCGCAGTCGGTCGGATTCATCCGTCCGGCGGTCATGATTTCACTATAATTATTGGAGGATTTCGATGAAAATCAGAAAATTTCTATTTACCCTGGCACAGATTACCCTGTTAAGTCTGTTGGCCAATAATGCGGCACATGCGTTTGCGAGCAAATGCAAGGGCCCTATCCCAACTGGATTGGATACCAGCAATTGCACCAACTGCCATAGCGGTGGAAATTTCAATAGCAAGACCTACAATGGCGCCTGTGATGTTGTCATGAACAACACTGGCGGCATGGGCAATACCGGCGGCATGGGCAATACCGGCGGCATGGGCAACTCTATACCACAGGCAGGCATGGGCAGCGACATGCGCCATCATGACGATGATGACGATGATGAACATCACGGCCGCAGACATCATGATGATCATGGCAAGAAACATCATGGCAAGAAAAAGGACCATCATGGCAAGAAAAAGGGCCGTCATCACGAGGATGACTGACGCCAACCCTCTTCCTCTCTAGCCCTTTTGTGGCAGTGGCCCGTCTTTCACAGACGGGCCATTTTTTCAATAACCCCTTGCTTTCAGGGGCCTTTCAAAGGCCTATATTCGCCGGCCAACCTTGCCAACTTCCCGCTAATGGGGTAGATTTCCTTCCTTTGGCCCAACCTGCTTGCATGCCTCGATTTACCCTGAAAATTCTGACGGATTTTGCCGCCTCCCATCAACTCCGCGACTATCCCGGGGAGTGTGCGCGTCTGCATGGCCATAACTGGAAGGTGGAGGTAGAGGTCTCAGCCGGCCAGCTTGACCAACAGGGTATGGTAATGGATTTCAAGGACATCAAGCGTGCCACGCACGAAGTGATTGCCCGGCTGGATCACCGGCATCTGAATGATTGTCCCCCATTCGACAAGATCAACCCCACCGTCGAAAACATCGCCGCCCACCTCTTTGCCGAGATCGGCAAAATTGTCTCATCAGAAACGGCTCACCTGAGCGCGATCACTATCTGGGAAACCGACCGCGCCTGTGTTCGCTATACGGAGTAATATCATGTCCCCTCAAACCGCCAATGCCATCCCCGATGTCCAGAACAGTACAGATACCCGCCATATTGCCATCAACAAGGTCGGGATCAAAGACATTCGACACCCCGTTCGTGTCAAGGACAAGACTCAGGGGGAACAACATACCATCGCCAATTTCAATATGTATGTGGAACTGCCGCAGCATTTCAAGGGCACCCACATGTCCCGGTTTGTCGAGATCCTCAATCATTATGACCGCGAGATCAGTGTAGCCTCCTTCGAGGCCATGCTGTCTGAAATGGTGGATCGGCTGGATGCCCAGACCGGGCATATCGAGATGTCCTTTCCCTATTTCATCAACAAACCGGCCCCGGTCACTGGTGTCAACAGCCTGATCGATTATCATGTCACCCTCAGCGGTGAGCTGCGAGAGGGCGAGTTCAAGCAATCCATCAAGGTGGTGGTCGCAGCGACCAGTCTATGTCCCTGCTCCAAGGAGATCTCGCAATATGGTGCCCACAACCAGCGTTCGCACATCACTATGGACGTTGAAACCCGCGAATTCATCTGGATCGAGGAATTGATCGAGATCGCTGAGAAAAACGCCTCCTGTGAGCTGTTTGGGCTGCTCAAGCGCCCGGATGAGAAATTTGTGACCGAACGGGCCTACGAAAACCCGAAATTTGTCGAGGATATCGTCCGTGATGTTGCCATTGCCCTGAATCAGGACCCACGCATCACCGCCTATATCGTGGAGTCGGAGAATTTCGAATCGATCCACAATCATTCGGCCTATGCCCTGATTGAGCATCGCAAGAACTGATAAGGCCACTGACCTCAGTGGCTGATCGAGAGGTCAGTTCAGCGCAACCCCAAACAGTCGGGAAAAATTGTCCGTGGTAATCGATGCCAGGTGTTCCAGTGACTGGCCACGGAGATCGGCCACAAATTCGGCCGTATTGCGAACATAGGCTGGCTGATTTTCCTTGCCACGATGGGGGACCGGTGCCAGATAGGGTGAATCGGTTTCTACCAGCAACCTGTCATCGGGGACCTTTCGTGCCACGTCCTGCAAGGCCGTCGCATTCTTGAAGGTAACAATACCGGACAGGGATATCATGAATCCGATATCCAGTGCCGCTCGGGCAGTCTCCCAATCTTCGACGAAGCAGTGCATGACGCCTTTTGTCTGGTCCGCCTTTTCCTGACGCAGGATATTCAGGGTATCCTCCCGCGCATCCCGCATATGAATGATCAGCGGCTTGCCGGTTTCGTTGGCGGCCCGGATGTGCTGTCGAAAACGCTCCTGCTGTTCCGGTATGGCATCGGCCTCATTGCGAAAATAGTCCAGACCCGTCTCGCCAATGGCGATCACATCCGGATGATCTGCCAGATCAATCAACTCTTCACAACTCACTTCGCAGGCATGATTGGGATGAACACCCACCGAGGCAAAGACATTGTCAAGGGAAGCGGCCTGATCGCGGACCTGGGGGAAGGTCTCGAGGTCCACAGAGACATTGAGAAAATATTGCACCCCCTGATCTCTGGCAGCATCCAGATATTCCTGAACGGCTTCCAGTGTACCGCTTCCTGACAACATGTTCAGGTGACAATGTGAATCCACCAAGGTCATCATGCTTTCTTACATGGTTTGAGTGTAAGGTCCTGAGGTCAATGTTCCAGCGAGGATATTATCGATCTTGGAACGAACCTGCGAGGCATTCTCGCCTTCAAGCTTCACCCCTATCCCTGCGGCATTGCCTCCTTCAGAATGTTTAGGCGTCAACCAGACGACGCGTCCCTCCAGCAGGATCTTTTCGGGTTCATCGATCAGATTCAACAGGATATTCACCTCATCACCCAGATCAAAGGGGCGTTCTGTCGCAAAGAAGAGTCCCCCACCGGCAATAAAAGGCATGTAGATGCTATGGAGCTTATTGCGGTCCGTCGCATCAATCGGCAGGACAAAACGTTTCTTTTTCGGTTTGGATTCTGGATTATCAGTTTCAGACATGGCGTGTCTCCTAAACCAGTTCAATCAGGACATCTTCAAGAAAAAGACGTGGATTAAGTGATGCGGATGCATGCGTCATGCCAAGCTTCAGCTTGTCGACACACCGCAACACCTTCTCAGGTTGCAGTTGTTGTACATTAGACTGTATCACTGTTTTGATCCGCATGGCTGTCCCATCTTGTATCCGGGACTCCCGAGACAGGATCTTGAGTATATCCAGTAAAAATTGATAGAGCAAATCCTTTATATCCTGTTTTTCATATCGCCTGGCCAGCTCGACATGATCAATCTTGCCTTGCAGAAAATCGGAAAAATCATCCATGAATGACAGACAGTGTTTGATATGGTCGGCGTTCAGGAGTTGCAGGGCCTGAAGCGGTGACTGATCGACCAGTTGCATGGCCAGATGAATGATATCCTCTTCTGCATCCGTATTCTTTTTCAGCCAGTCTATGCCCTGATTCGGTGAGGGTGCTGGACAGGTCATCATCTGACAGCGACTTCGTACCGTTGCGGCAAGATACCCCGGTCTGTTTGTAACCAATATCAGCAATGCATTGCCGGGAGGCTCTTCCAGTGTCTTCAGAAGTGCATTCATGGCTGCGACATTCATGCAATCTGCCGGAAAGATCGTCACGATACGCTGTTTCTGCTGGACAGAAGACAAGGACAGAAATTCACCGATCTGCCGAACCTGGTCAATGCTGATCACACGCTTGTCCTCTTCCGGTGTGATCTCGAGGAAATCGGGATGTGAGCCCGCTGCAAACTGATGACAGGAGACACATTGACCACAACTGCTGTCACCTCCTGGGTGTTCACAGTGCAGCCATTGTGAAAACTGTCGTGCCAGCAAATGTTTTCCAATCCCCGAACGACCCTTCAGCAGTATGGCATGGGGTAATCGATCTTTCTCTTTCCATTGCAATAACTGTTTCCAGGGCACTTCAAGCCAGGGATGTTTCAGAATATCACTCATAGCGACGTTTCAGGGCTGACAAAACGGCTGCCTCGACCTCGTCATAGGAGCGACTGCTGTCAATCCTGACAAACCGCTCCGGTTCCATCTGGCAACGGCGCAAAAAACAGTTGCGAACATCTTCGAAAAAGCTCAGTTCCTGATCCTCGATACGATCCTTGTTGCTCCGCCTGGCTGCACGTTGCAAGGCAATCTCCACTGGAGCATCAAAAAGTAGAGTCAGATCTGGACGCAATCCACCCTGGACCCAATGCTCCAGTTCTGCGATACGGTCCTGGGGAAGGCCTCTCCCACCCCCCTGATAGGCAAAGGTGGAATCGGTAAAACGGTCGCTGATGACGACTGAACCATTTTCAAGCTCAGGACGTATCACCTGGGACAGGTGCTCGGCACGAGCGGCAAACATCAACATCAGTTCCGTATCATCACAGATTTGCAGGGATTTATCCTGCAGGAGAAGTTGGCGTAATCTTTCACCCAGCGGTGTTCCACCAGGTTCTCGGGTGGTGACTACCCGATGCCCTCTTGATTCAAAGTATCTGCGAATAGCAGGGAGATGGGAGCTTTTTCCCACACCCTCTATCCCTTCAAGGGTTACAAACTGCCCCTTGTTCTCAGTGTGCATGCCGTTTTCCCAGCTGATAGATGCGAACGGCCTTGAGATGAGACTTTAGATCTTTAGAAAATTCATGGCTGCCATCACCCTTGGCGACAAAATAAAGTGAACCATTCATTATCGGGTGCAGGGCGGCCTGAATGGCCGCCTTGCCCGGCATGGCAATCGGGGTTGGAGGCAGGCCATGACGTGTATAGGTGTTGTAGGGCGTATCCTTGCGAAGGTCGCGTTTACGGATATTGCCGTCATATTCGTCTCCCATGCCATATATCACGCTGGGATCGGTCTCCAGACGCATGTGTTTTTGCATTCGAAGATGAAATACACCCGATATCTTCTGGCGTTCATCTGCCTGTCCGGTCTCTTTCTCGATCAACGAGGCCAGGATCAGGGCCTCATAAGGTCCCTTCAGCAGCAGTCCCTTGTCTCGATGACGCCACGCCTTGTCCAGATAGGACTGCATGTCGGCTGTGGCGCGTTGCAGGATCTGCTTGTCGGACATCCCCAGGGTAAAAAAATAGGTCTCGGGCATAAACCATCCCTCGGGATGTTCAGTCGGAAGGTTGAAGATCTCGGCAAGATGCCGCAGCCCCTTCTTGGAGGCAAGATCTACATTTTCCAGGGTATGTTCGATATCCGGGCGTTGTCCAATGGCAGCAAGCAATGTTGCCATATTCCATCCTTCAATGATGGTAAAGCTGTGCTGGGCCACCTTGCCTTTTGTGACCATCTCCAGAAGCTGGCCGGGCAAGAGCCCGGAGGCAAAAAAATATTCACCGGCACGGAGCTGCTTTGCCTGTCCCTGAAGCTGTGCAAGAAGACGAAAGTAGCCCAGTGAACTGATGATTTTCTTGCGGTACAAATCGGCACTGAAACTGCCCAGACCTGTTCCCTTTTTCAACAGGTAAGTCATGCCATCTTGAGGCAGATTGAGCGGCGTACGAACAAAGGTCTGGTACTGCCTCCATAATATCACGATGGCCATTACCATGGCGATTGCAATCACCATTGAAAACGTCATGATCTGCCGTCGACTGAAGGTCTGCATGAAATTCAGCCCTAGTGTCCCTGAACCGCCAACCCCAAGCAACGGGTCAGATCTGAGGACTGGTATCGCTTCCGGGCCAACTGTCCGACTGACCAGATGCCAACAAGACTATTGGTCAAAAACACTTCCTCTGCAGAATGGAAATCCTGCAGCCTCAGAGGTTGTTCCATAACTTGAATGTTCATCTCTCTGGCGCTTTGTATCACTCTCTGACGCATGATACCAGCAATACCGTACAGCTTCAGTTCCGGTGTAAAAATCTGACCATCCTTCACCATAAAGACATTGGTTCGACAACCTTCCACTACATAACCCTGATCGTCCAGTCGCAGGCACTCATCCCAGTCATGTTTTTGACATTCCCGACTGGCCAGAACCTGTTCAAGGGCATTCAGATGCTTGATGCCTGCCAACGCCGGCTGTCGAGATACCGTAATCGAGGCCACACCGATGCGAGCGCGGCGTTGTTGTATCTGTCCACGTCCTTCCCAGGGTCTCAGGATCAGAATGACTGTTGGCTCGGGCTCCCTGGGGCAGGCATAACCCGTCCCACCCTGCCCCCTTGTAACGATGATCTTCAGGCTCGCGAGAGGTATCCCCTTTAACAGTTCGTTACACTCCTTACGCAGACGCACCAGGTCAGGAACAGGTATTCCGAGACGCTCACAACCCTGACGCAAGCGGGCAAGATGCGCGGCCAGAAACTCGGCCACACCATCCATTACGGCCAGTGTCTCGAAAACCCCGTCTCCAAATTGTACGGCCCGGTCCAAGACAGAAAGGGTGTTGCTGTCCCGGCCATTGATGATAATCCGGATCGGTGACGTCATGCCAACCCTGTCGATCGCAAGACACGAAGAATGCCATCGGCCTTGGCACACGTCTCCGCAAGTTCTGCTTCAGGGATGGAATCGTGGACAATTCCCGCTCCGGTACGAAAACGCAGACCGGCCCGGTCGTATTGCAACGTCCGGATCAGGATATTCAGGTCCATGCTGCCATCATGATTGATATAGCCCATTGATCCCGTATAGGCCTGACGACGAATCTGTTCAAGTTCGTTAATGATTTCCATGCACCGTACCTTGGGACATCCGGTAATGGTACCACCTGGAAAAACGGATGCCAGAATCTGGCTGGGCCTAACCTCCGGGCGAACCATTCCCGTTACATTGGAAACGATATGATGGACCGAGGCATAGGATTCGAGTGTCATCATCTCGGGAACACTGATGGAGCCGGGAATGGCGATTCGTCCCAGGTCATTGCGCTCCAGATCCACCAGCATCACATGCTCTGCAAGTTCCTTGTGATGATTCAGCAATTCCCTGGCCAGTTCCTGGTCGGCCTCTATCGTCAGACCTCGCGGACGGGTTCCTGCAATGGGACGGGTTTCCATGACGCCATCGCGGGATACCGAAATCAATCGTTCCGGCGACATGCTGGCGATGATGCGGTCCTGATATCGCAGGATGGCCGAGAATGGGGCCGGATTGCATGCCGACATGGCCCGAAAGATCCCTCTCAGGTCCGGGAACGGCCATTCGACCTGCCACCCCCGTGAAAAGTTGACCTGAAAGACATCTCCTTCACGGATATATTCACGTATTTTTTCCACTCCGCGCAGGTAGGGTTCCGGCTCATCCTCATGAACCCTCAAATCGGCTGTTGCCGATTGCATTGGTGAGTCGGCACTTGGCTGCAATCGACCTATATTCCGCCAATCATCGAGCATTTGATCTCGCAGATCTGCAAAACCGTGCTCTGTTACGATGTATTGGCACCGTTCAAATCGATCATGAATGAATGCCGCCGGGATACGCAAGGCCATGGCATCGGGCCAGTCCTCATCCAACAAAGCCAGTCTCGGCAAGGAAGGTTCGATCTGGTTGGCCAGTTCATAGCCCAGATAGACGCACCACCCTCCTGTAAAGGGAAGAGCCGTTTCCCTGATACCCTCTTGTTTTCTGGCGGTTTCTTCAAACCAATTGTCAAACTCCGTCAAGAATCCCTGACTGAGGGGTTGCTGTTCTCCGGCGGGATCCAGGAAAAGGGTCTTCTGGTCTTGTAGGATCAGAGCAGACTGGGGAAAGGCAAACAGGATGTCATAACGTCCGGTAACGGTATTGAAGGCCGAACTCTGCAACATGCAAGGGTAGCGCTCGGGTTTGTGCGCATGCAGTTCCAGTAGATCAACCTGCGAATCAAGTCGATGGATCAAGCTCCGATTTGATGATCTCGCTGTGACGGAATGACTCACCCGTTGAATCGGGTCAGAATCAGGGTCGCGTTGGTTCCACCAAAACCGAATGAATTCGAAAGGGCCACATCAATCTTCATCTCTCTGGCCGTATGGGCAACATAGTCCAGATCACAGGCAGGATCAGGATTTTCGAGATTGATGGTTGGAGGGCTGACCTGCTCATGCACTGCAAGGGCACTGAAAATGGCCTCGACACCCCCGGTTGCCCCCAACATGTGCCCTGTCATGGACTTGGTGGAATTTACAACCAGTTTGTAGGCATGGTCACCAAATACGGTCTTGATCGCCTCGGTCTCGGCAATATCACCGGCCGGAGTTGATGTACCATGGGCGTTGATATAATCCACCGTATCCGGATTGAGTCCGGCATCCTTGAGAGCAGCCTGCATGCAGCGCACTGCCCCTTCTCCTCCTTCACTGGGTTTGGTAATGTGATAGCCATCACCACTCATGCCATACCCTGATACTTCTGCATAGATCTTCGCACCACGTGCCTTGGCATGTTCGAGTGACTCCAGCACCATGACACCTGCGCCATCAGACAGCACAAAACCATCACGATCCTTGTCCCAGGGACGGCTGGCAGCCTCGGGATCATCGTTACGTGTCGACAGGGCACGAGCAGCCGCAAAACCACCCAGCCCACTGGGTGTTGTGGCCATTTCGGTGCCACCGGCGACCACCACATCGGCATCGCCATACTTGATCATTCGTGCAGCCTCACCGATATTATGGGTCCCCGTGGTACAGGCCGATACCATGCTGAAGTTGGGACCTTTGTAACCATGATAGATAGATACATAACCTGCCGCCATATTGATGATGCAACTGGGGATAAAAAATGGCGAATATTTTCTGGGTCCACCCTTCAGAAACTGCCCATAGGACTGCTCGATACCGGCCAGACCACCGATTCCGGAGCCTATGGCGACTCCTACTCGGTTGACATCCAGCCCCTGCATTTCGGGCAGGCCGGCATCTTGAATGGCCTCATTCGCAGCCACCACTGCGTACTGGATAAAGATATCCATTTTTTTCAGATCCTTTCTCGGAATCGCATCGCCCGGATCAAAATCCTTGATGCCTCCCCCAAAACGAACACTAAACTCGCTGCAATCAAATTGGGTAATGGGGGCAATTCCACTCTTCCCTGCAAGAATATTGCGCCAGGAATCGGCAACGTTGTTCCCTACAGGACTCACCATCCCCAGACCAGTGATGACGACACGTTTTGTCAAGATCTTCTCCAGTTAGAAAAAAGAAAAAGCCGCGTTTGATTGACAGACGCGGCTTATTTTAACCCGGTGTGTTTTCAGGGGTAAAGCCTATTCACCACCACCATGGGCATTGATGTAGTCAATGGCCTGTTGTACTGTGGTGATCTTTTCAGCATCTTCATCCGGAATTTCACAGCCAAATTCTTCTTCAAGGGCCATGGTAAGCTCAACTGTATCCAGAGAGTCTGCACCGAGGTCTTCTACAAAAGAGGTTTCGTTACTGACTTCTTCAGCCTTGACACCCAGCTGTTCCACTACAACATTTTTTACTCTTTCTTCAATGGTGCTCATAATCGATTATATGCTCCCGTTAGATACAAAATTCAGATGAAAGGGATAATGGGCACGTATTTTAGCCATAACCCAAACAGATGCAAGTGATTCCCTCAAAAAAACCATCCATACAACCCTACATGGCCATGCCACCGTCGACACTCAATGTCTGTCCTGTCACATAGCCTGCCAAAGGAGAACAGAGATAATCAACCATCGTAGCCACTTCTTCCACCTCGCCTAACCTCCCAAGAGGAATCTGGGTCTGAATCTGCTCCCTTTGAGCCTCGCTCAACGCCGCAGTCATGTCTGTCTGGATATAGCCTGGTGCAACGCAATTGACAGTAATTCCACGAGAAGCAACTTCTCTGGCCAGAGATTTGCTGAAACCGATCATCCCGGCCTTGGCAGCGGCATAGTTTGTCTGCCCCGGATTACCGATCAGACCGACAACCGAAGCAATATTGACGATGCGCCCCCAGCGTTTTTTCATCATGGCCGGAATCGCTGCCTTGCAAATCCGGTAGACCGATGTCAGATTGGTCTGAAGGACAGCCTCCCAGTCCGATTCAGACATCCGCATGAGCAGACCATCGCGGGTAATTCCCGCATTGTTGACAACACAGTCGGGAAGTTGCTGCGAAGTCTTCAGTGTCTTGAAAAATTCCGTTACAGCCACAGAGTCGGTCACATCAAGCTCGGCACCCACCCCCTGTTCTCCCAGTGCGTTTGTGATAGTTTGTGCCCCGGACGCTGATGTTGCGGTGCCAATCACATGGTATCCGGACGAGGCCAATGACAGGGCAATCGCCTTGCCGATGCCACGTGTCGCACCCGTCACCAATGCAGTCTTCTTACTCATAGTCCTTCCTTCTTCTCCCCTTGAAAAGTCATTGCAGCAGTGTATCGATCGCACTGACCGACATGCCAGATACCATGCGTTTGATCAGGCCAGTCAGCACCTTGCCGGGGCCACATTCCACAACACCTTCTGGCCCGAATTCTGAGAAACGTTCAACCGATTGTACCCATCTGACCGGCAGATACATCTGTCGGACCAGATTCTCTCGGATCATCTCCGGGTCCTCATGGATCTCGGCATCGACATTTTGAATGACAGGGACATCCGGTTTCCTGATTGTGATATCCGATAAGGCGTTCTGCAGACGCTCCGAAGCCGGCAACATCAATGAGCAGTGCGAGGGAACACTGACAGGCAATTTTACCGCACGTTTGGCCCCTCTTTCTCTTGCAAGATCTGCAGCATAATCCACGAGTGCCGTATTTCCGGCAATAACGGTCTGGACAGGAGAATTCAGGTTGGCAACAGATACCCGTCCCTCGGCACCCGAGCCGGTAACGGTTTCGCATATGTCTGCCACCTCGGTTTCATCCAGACCAATAATTGCAGCCATGCCTCCTTCACCTTCCTTTACGGCCTGTTGCATGTAACGTCCACGCAATCTGACCAGTTGTACAGCATCCACAAACCCCAGGCTGCCGGCACAGACCAGCGCAGCATATTCTCCCAGACTATGCCCTGCCATCACGACGGCCTGCGGATTCTTCTGTGACTGCCAAACGCGCCACAAGGCTACATCCGAGACCAGCATGGCCGGCTGGGCAAACTCTGTTGCATTGAGCTGTTCCGCCGGCCCTTCGGCAACCAGTTCCCACAGATCATATCCCAAAGCCCTTGAAGCTTCTTCGAAGGGGCTGCGAATTTCAGGATACCTTTCGGCCAGAACCGACATCATTCCAACGCTCTGGGACCCCTGTCCCGGAAAAACCACTGCTACAGACACATCTACTCTCCCAGGTATCGTTTCAATTTTTCGTTTTGTGCTTCGGCATCCATTCGCATCAAATAGGCATGTCTTTCAAGGACATGACCAAGATGTGACGAAAAGATATTGGCAAGGATCTCGTCATCGTCCGAAAATACACCTTCTTCCTTGTTGAAAAAGGTCATGATGCCCAGCAGCTCTCCTCCGACAATGACGGGTATTCCCAGAAAATTCTTGAGCATGGAGTCCTGACCAATATCATTACAGGTAATCCTGTCAGCCGAAAGGTTGTCAATTTTAAGGGAAACCTTCTCTTCGACCAGCATTTTTTTAAGACGGGTACCATGTTCCCCATACAATAGATTTTCCACCATCTCCTTGAGTTTGGGATCACCATAGTAATAATGTTCTGACTTCTGACCTGGCCCGCAGATCAGATAACTGGCTGCCGAGGCATTCACGACACGCATCATGTTCAAAAGGATGATCTTGTAAAACTCCTTGTATTGACCTTCATCGTAAAGATAATCATGATCGCGCAATTCTGCCAGACATTCATTCAGCAGTGAAATCTTGGCATTGTTGGCAGCCAATTCCTGGACCTGCAAGTCCAGATCACGAATGATGCGCCGCATCTCCTTTGTACGTTTCTTGACCAGCAGTTCAAGCTGTCGATTCTTGGTTTCCACTGCATACCAACTACGGCTGATCAACCAGGAAAAGGCCACGAACATCATGACCAGGATGAAAGAGATCGCATAATTGGACCAGGCCAGCATGGTGCGATCATTATTGATGGAGATACGGATATCATCCTGAACATCCTGCACAATCGTGGTTACCGCCCTGAGGGTGTCCATCAGCTTTTCAGGATGCCCGGTATCTCCTCCATATAAGGTCACCAGAGCATCGATGAGGTAGATAAAGGTTTTCAGGTCGTCGATCATGTGGAAATCACGTAGTGGCGATACCCTGTAGCCATGACTACTTTTCCCACCGACGATCAAGGCCTCGATCATGGCCTTGACCCCATCAAATCGGGACCGGTCAACCAGCTTGCCATTTTTTGTTGGTTCGCTAACGCCAATGGTCTCGACAATGCGTTCGATCTCGTGTTCAGCATCATCAAGTTGATACATGGCTACAATATCAGCATTCAGGGTATGTTCGATCAACCACCGAGTCGTGGCAACAATCGCCACCGTGCCCATCGCTATGACAATAATGCTGATTCTGAGGGCCTTGGTTGGACGGGTCGTCATGACCTGGCTATGACTGAACCACAGTCCCACCATCAGCATGATAAGCAGCGTAAAGGCCGTGAGCCCTACAGCATAACCAAATGCGATATTGTCAAACAGGGGGACATCCCTGAGTACATCTTCACCCGAATAAAACTGATACAGATGGGGCAATTCCAGCAGGTAGGCCACACCGATCAAACCGGTCACCACCATGGCGCTGATGATATGACGAGTATAATCTCCATCCTTGAGCAGGGCGGCAGCCCTGAGCAAGACATAGGTCGCGATCAGCCCGCTGAAAAAAACCAGTTCCAGGTCCTCGGAACGTCCCCACCAGTTCTTGCCACTCTCGATATGCAGGGTGGCAAAATGCAGACCGATAAACATGATGACGATCACAGCACTCAGGACAATCTGAATGATCACCTGTTGCGTGAATCTGACCACTACCAGAC
>RFGN01000195.1 GCA_003696645.1 Gammaproteobacteria bacterium
AATTCTGCCGGCAAAAGGAATTGAATACCGGTTTCAGCTCGGCGAATTGGATATGGACCAAAAGCTGCCCTCGGAAACCCGACAGCACCTGTATTTCATTTTCAAAGAAGCTGTCAACAATGTGGCCCGCCACTCAAATGCTGACAAAGTCACTGTGGTCTTCGGAAACTTTGCCGATGAGTGCAGACTGGAAATCCGGGATAACGGCTGTGTGGAGAGTGAACAGTTGCCGAAAAGCGGCCTTGGTATTTCCAACATTCAAATGAGGGCGAAAAAGCTGCAAGCTAAACTGTCAATTGCATCCGATAACGGCTTTTGCATTCTGCTGCGGCTTCGCAAAATCTGAAAGCATCACATGAAGATGTGATAACAAGGTGTTTTCGCAAAGATTACCTTTGGCTTTGTTTCGAATCCCAAAGGCCCAATTGAAACCATAACCATGAAAGAGAACAATTTTGCCTTTCCAATTCGCCTCATTCAAAAGAGGTGGTTCCTAAAGATTCCCACCGAAAGCTGCTTAAAGCAAATAATACAAGGCTGTCAATGATCGAGCTACAGGCATCGTGAGTGACTTGCATCCT
Source organism: Gammaproteobacteria bacterium (assembly GCA_003696645.1). Classification (GTDB taxonomy): domain Bacteria; phylum Pseudomonadota; class Gammaproteobacteria; order J025; family J025; genus J025. The sequence continues at coordinate 582 of RFGN01000195.1, forward strand.
CAGCATCCAGTGCTGATGCAGGTCATGCCCGGTTCTCAGCCTTTTAGTCGAACAATATCTTTTCACAAACCACACCCGTTATGTTCCACAATTACTTCCCCCCTAAGCTCCGAGTGAAAATCGGACATTACACTTACACCTTGTTGTTTTTATTACTGGCCGGTTCTGTCTTTGCGCAGGACAAGCCCCTTCCGACACCGCCGACCGATGGTGACAAGTTTTCCATCGCCCCTACTTTCATTAAGCCCAGTTCCGCAGTCCCTGTTTTCGACCGGCAGGGATTGTTGTCGCAATTTTTACCCATTTCGGCTGATGTTGAGATGCGGCCATTGCGCAGCGAAGTGGATCAGCTTGGCATGGAACACGCCAGGTACCAGCAGCTTTACAAAGGCCTGAAAGTGGAAGGCGCAGTTTATACCACGCATGCCCGTGGCGGATTGCTCCAAAGCATGAACGGCTATTTCGTCAGTATCGATGAATTTGATGTGACTCCTGCGGTGAGCGAGGAGAAAGCTTTGGCGGCTGCCATCGCTCACTCGAAAGGCCGGAAGTTTGCCTGGGAAGACCCCGGACTGGCACCTGGCGAGGATTACAGTTACCCGAAGGGCGAACTGGTGGTGTTGGCCATGCGGCAATTCGGCTCCAGCCCCCGGCTGGCCTGGAAGTACGACATCTACGCTGTGGAGCCGCTCTACCGGGCTTATGTCTTCATCGACGCAAAGACCGGTGAATTCATTTTTGAAAACCTCCGGATACACCAAGCCAATGTGCCCGCAACCGGGACTTCACTTTACAACGGTTCTGTCAACTTTACCGCCGACCAGACCGGCCCCACCAATTTTCGCCTTCGGCAAACGGCATCGGGCGGTGGCATCGAGACCTATAACATGAACAACGGCACCAACTATGGAGCCGCAACAGACTTTACCAGTACTTCCTCCACTTTCACCTCCGACAATACGGGGGTTCAGGCACATTGGGGTGCTGAACAAACATGGGATTACTTCATGAGTGACCACGGTCGCAATTCTTATGATGGCGCCGGAGCAGTGATCAAATCCTATGTTCACTACTCGGTCAATTATGTGAATGCATTCTGGAACGGTTCCGTAATGACCTATGGCGATGGCAATGGCTCCTACAATCCCCTGGTCAGCCTGGATGTCTGTGGCCATGAGATAGCACATGGTGTTACCACCCACACCGCCAACCTGGTGTACTCTTACGAGTCAGGAGCTTTGAACGAGTCATTTTCGGATATTTTCGGAGAGATGGTGGAGCGGCATGGCCAGGGCTTCAACGACTGGATCATTGGCGACGAGATCATTTCCGGAGGCATCAGGAACATGAGCAGCCCCAACATCCACAACGACCCGGACACCTACCTCGGTAATTTTTGGTGGACCAGCTCTGGAGACAACGGAGGCGTTCATACCAACTCCGGCGTACAAAACAAGTGGTTCTACCTCCTGTGTGTCGGTGAAGTAGGTACCAACGATTTCGGTTACAACTACAATGTGCCGGCCATCGGCTTCACCAAAGCTGCGGCCATTGCGTACCGCAACCTGTCCGTTTACCTCGGC
>RFGN01000196.1 GCA_003696645.1 Gammaproteobacteria bacterium
CCCTTGAGGATCCCCATTTCTGCAACCCCCGTAGCTGCCGTGGTAGCTGCTTTCCCAGCAATGGTGCCAGTTTTTCCTGCGACTGCTGCTGTCTTGGCAGCAAACGATGTCATTTTTTCTGACCCGATAAACTCCCCAATTTTACCAGCTAGGCTGGCAAGCATGAGCCCTCCCTTGGATATGAGATCCTTGAATTCCAGTGCTCCCGTAAACCAAGCCCATCCGGTCTTGAGGATCTTCATGAGCCCCATGCCTAGCAATGCCTGTATCACGAAGCCAATAGCGCCAGACAGACCGCCAGAGAAGTTCTCCTGCAAGAATTGGTAGATCTTCCAGATCCAAATATCTCCATCACTTTCGGCTAGCTTGATGGGTTCTTTGCGTTGATTCCTGATTGCCTCAACAATAAGCTGCGTTCCTTCCCGTCCAAACCGTGCCTCGTTCAATGCGGAGTTCAGCGAAGATGCACTCATCTGTAATTGCTCGGACATTGATTGGAATGGAGCTAGTAGTGTTTGATGAATGACCTGCTGGGCGTTCTCTGGGGTGATGGTCCCGGAATTTATCATGACCCCGATTCGATCCAGAGCCTCAGCCAGCCCCGGCATGGTTGCTAATAGTTTCTGGTATTCGGGATGCTTGTATAACAGCATACTGGTATCCAGCCCGCTCTCGGCGAACGCGCCTAGCAATTTTCCAAGCTCTGATGACGAAGATCCTGTTACTCCAACGACTGCGGTTTGCAAGTAATCAAACTGCTCTGCTTGTTTTGCGTTCAAAACGCCAAGCAAATGCAAATCAGTCAATTGTTGCCTGGCGGTGTTACTCAGTTCAGCAATCCTATCTGCTGATAGTCCCGTGTTCGTTGAGATCTGTCGGAGCAGGATTTCTTCTTGCCTGAGGTTCTCGAACAGGATACGGTTGTTGATATCAGCAATGCCCGTCCTGACTTGGCTCTCCTTCAAAAGCGTGTATAGGGTTCGTGCGCCCTCTTCGGGGGACTGGTATCTGGCAGCGACTTCTCCTTCGCTGCTCATCAGCTCATGCCGCAAGGCATGCAGTCTTTGGGATACCTCGTTGATGTTCTCTCCAAATACCCCGATTACTGCCCCTTGTTCATTTGTTGTCTGGGCGATGTTCCGTATCGTCTCCTCCAGTAGGTCTCTACCGACCACACCCCGATACGGAGAGAACAATTCTGTCCAGAAATCCGTGGTTGATTTGGCGGCAATGTCAAGAGATACCAGGAACTTGTCCTCTATCGCCCTCCGCAGATTATCCACGGACATCACTTCGGAGGTGAGTCGCATTGTCGCCTGTTCCAGCAGCGTGAAATAGTTGGCTAGCTCTGTTTCAGCAACCTTGATGGCAGACGACAGCATCGTTCCGAAACTGGTGGCATTGACCTTCTTGACATTTCTCCCAAATTCGTCCAGCCCCTGAATCACCCCATCCATCATTTCCTTGAGGGTTGGGCCGTTGATGCTGGTAAGTAGTTCTTCCAGAGCCTTGATCTGTTCCTTGTTACGGTTCAGGAACCGATTGATGGATTCGCCTTTCCATATGGTATTATACTTGC
>RFGN01000197.1 GCA_003696645.1 Gammaproteobacteria bacterium
AGGGTAATTACCATTGTTATCCGCAATACTGCGAAGTGTCAGCACGTCATAATTGGTTAGCCCTTGGGCTACCGGGTTTGCCCCCAGCAGAATGGAAGGCAGGTCGAAGCTTGCATAGACGTCGTAAAATGCGCGATTGGGAGCGCCCGGATACGGATTGCCCTGCGCATCCGCATATTTGTTTCCTGTTACATCTGCATAGGCATCCTGCGAGCTGAGGCGCAAATCATCAAACTCGCTGGCCAGGAGCTGGCCGAATCCAGGATTCAGATAGACCCGGTCATCAATCGAATCATCCAGCCCATCCCCATCGGTGTCGAAGCTTCTCGGATCGCGGCTGTACCAGTCGTTAACCCCGGCAAAATTTGCCTCGGAATAGTCATCCACCTGATCCCCATCGGTGTCAGGAAGACTTGGATCGGAATAGACATGGGAATAGATATCAGCGCCAAATACATTCCTGTAGGCAATGTCCCAACCATCATTCACTTCGACACCATCCTGAAGCTGATCGCCATCGGTGTCGGGGTTGAGCGGGTCACTGTGATAGAAATACTCGAGGCGATTACTCAGGCCATCCAGGTCCTCATCCTGAAGATATACCACGTGCAGAATATCCCCTCCGCTCAAGGTCAGGTTCGCCAGATTGTAATCGAACACCAGGTTATCTACGTTCGGATTCCGGGACTGCCAGCGCGCCGCATCTTCGGGCGTGGTATAGATGGTTGTCTGAGTCTGACTGTTGCCGATCTGGCGAGCGTGAAGCAACAACCAGTTGCCGTATGGATCCCGATTGGCCACTCCGGAAATCGAATCGACATAGGTATAGCCATCCACATTCGTCGTGCTCACAGCATTGAGATTCAGAATGTTATTCAAAGCTTCTGCCATCGTTGCCGACGCATTCGGCGTACCGCGAACCGCCACCATCTTCTTGATATTTGCGTGGCCCTGATTGCCGTTGTAATCGACAATGATCATTGCATCGGTGCTGCTGATGCCTGTAGCAGCGAAGTTGTATGACTGATTACTGGCATCCAGAAGGTTGTACAGGGTTGGCCGTACCGAAAAACCCTGCGATCGGGACAGAATCTGTTTGATTTTCTCCAGATTCACGCCTGTTGTGCGAAACACCAGAGTGCCGGTTGATTGCCCCGGAGCGAGGGTTGAAGCGGGAAAGGATCCGCCCGTGGCATCAAACGGCACATTACCCACAGGAACCAGGGCATTATCCCCTCCGCGCAAATAGGTTGCGGAGAGATACAGATTATTCAGCGTATAGGTGATATGGCCGCTGTTAGTGATATTCACGGCCACACTGATCTCTCCATCGGATGCCGCCACGGAATGATTGCTTTCAAATGACTGGGATTCTTCAAATGTCTGCGAATTTTCTTGCGACTGAGTCTTGCTCCAGCTTGTCGAATGCTCTTTAGTTGTTGTGTTCTCGTAATTGTAGTTCACCTCAGCGGTCACACTTGCTGAAGTTGTAACTTTTGGGGTCGCTGAAATTTCTGCTGATGCAGACAGCGTGGTTGAAAGGGAGCCTCCTACGGAATGAGTTTGAGCAACGCTGGTCGATTCTGTTTCGCTCTGAGTTGAACTCACCGACTGAGATGAAGTTTGGGATCGGGTCGTGGAAACCGTCGAGCTGGTGCCATCCGTCAAGGTGTAGTTGATCTTCACATCCGGAACGCTGACCATGCGTATGTCAATCTCCGGGGTATCCGCAATCAGAGGATTGAAACGGAAATTATTGACGCTCGCATTAAAACCATAGGTCACCACTTCGGTGAAATCGTCAAATCCGTCAGCATCTGTGTCCGCGAGGTTCGGGTTCGTGCCATACTGGTTGATTTCATCCAGATCCAGAAGGCCGTCGCCATCGGTATCCGCCAGCGGGGAGATCGAGTTCAGCACATTGATGGAAATGGTGCCCGTTCCCTGATTCCCCTGGGCGTCGGTGACATGGAAGGTAAACGAATCGGTGCCGTACCAGTCCAGGCCCGGTGTATAGGTCATGGTCGGATTGATGCCCGCCAGCTGGCCGGTCAGGGTGCCGTTCATCGGCATGGTATAGACATCGAAGGTCAACGTGCCGGCATTGCTGCTCTGGCCTGTGAGCGTGATGTCGATCGGGTTGTTTTTACTGGTTGCCAAAGTCTGAGAAAATGCCGTAACCGGTCCTGCTCCTCCGGCAGCTGAAGCGGGAACAGTGACAGTGGCCGCTGTTCCTCCGCCTCCCCCGCAGGCCTGCAATGACAGGGCAGCCAGGCCGATGACTGCTGCAAATAATAAACGAACCGGTCCCGATCCAAACATGGTGTGCTCCTTTCGGATAGATGTATCCATGGCCGAGCCTAGGCGGGGATCGGCGCCCGGGTAATTAACTTTGGTTATACGACTTGATTCACTTTGGTTAACATCTACGATTGCAGCATGCGCATTCTGGTGGCCGATGATCATGGACTGTTCCGCGAGGGTATCTGCTCGCTATTGACCGAAAGACATCCCGATTACGAGATTCATTGCGCAACCAGTTTCTCCGAGGTCGAAAGCGCGGTCACCGGGGAAAGACCCTTCCGCCTGCTGCTGCTGGATCTGAATATGCCCGGCATGCACGGCCTTGAAAGCATCCTCCGGCTGCAGACTCAATGCAGCGAGACACCGATTCTGATCGTTTCGGCCGATGAAACGCCGGCAACGATCCACCGCTGCCTTGAGGCGGGGGTGGCGGGCTATCTGAGCAAATCGGCCGATTCACAAACCATGCAACGGGCGATTGACACGGTACTGACCGGACAGCGCTATATCCCCGAGCAGGCGCTTGATTATCAGCCCATCCGGCTGAACCATCGCCAGCAACAGATTCTCCGCTGTCTGGCCGAAGGAAAATCCAATCGCGAGATTGCCGCAGAGCTTCATCTCAGCGAAGGCACAGTCAAGCAGTATGTCTCAAGGCTGCTCACTGAGCTGGATGTGGACAAT
>RFGN01000198.1 GCA_003696645.1 Gammaproteobacteria bacterium
CTCTTTTTCGAGAACGATCTGCGTTTTCTCAATCAGTTCAAAGGTCAGATACACTGATGCGTTTCTCATATCGCTGGCTCAAGGAATGGGTAGATATTGAGGTCGACACACAGACCTTTGCTGATACCATCACCATGGCCGGCCTTGAAGTAGACAGTATCGAACCCGCTGCCGCCGATTTCTCAGGAGTTGTAGTAGGAGAGGTGATCGACATACAGCCTCACCCTGATGCAGACCGCCTCAAGGTCTGTCAGGTCGATGTGGGACAGGCAGAGCCTCTGAATATCGTTTGTGGTGCCAGCAATGTCGTTCTCGGCATGAAGGCGCCTGTCGCACTCATAGGCGCTCGCCTGCCCGGGATCAAGAAGCTCAAGGCCAGCAAACTGCGTGGGATCAAATCATTTGGCATGATGTGTTCCGCCGAGGAACTCGGCATGTCCACTGAATCGGAAGGGTTGTTTGTACTGCCAGCCGATGCTGCCAACGGACAGGATATTCGTGACCTCCTGCAACTGGATGATGACTGTATCGACGTAGACCTGACTCCGAATCGTAGTGACTGTCTCAGCATCAGTGGATTGGCAAGAGAGGCGTCAACCCTGTTTGAGGCATCATACCGTCCTGTAGAGATTGACCCGGTTCCAGCTGAAACAGATACGATACTAGATGTTCATGTTGAGGATACTGCGGCTTGTCCACGCTATGCAGGCCGTGTCATTCAAGACATTGATGCAGCTGCGTCCACCCCCTGGTGGATTGTCGAGAAACTCAGGCGATCTGGAATACGTTCAATCAGTACAGTAGTCGACATCACCAATTATGTCATGCTGGAGATCGGGCAGCCGATGCACGCCTTTGATCTCGACAGGTTACATGGGGGCATTGCTGTACGCCGTGCAAATGAGAACGAATCGCTTGTCCTGCTGGATGGAAAAACCATCGATCTTTCTTCTGATACGCTGATCATTGCAGATCAGGAAGGTCCGCTGGCACTGGCTGGAATCATGGGGGGAGAGGCATCGGGGGTCACGGAAAAAACACACTCCATCTTCCTTGAGGCGGCATTCTTTGATCCGGATCAGCTGTCAGGTCAGGCACGTCACTATGGTCTGCATACCGACTCTTCGCACCGTTTTGAACGCGGGGTGGCCTATACTCTTCCAGAACAGGCCATCGAGCGTGCCACACACCTCCTCAAGTCCATCTGTGGTGGCAGGCCTGGTCCCGTGGTGGACATCACCGAACCAGACAAACTGCCATCAAGAACACCGATAACCCTTCGTCTACACAAGATTCATGAGCAGCTCGCTCATCCCATTTCTCAGGAAGATATCAGTCGTATCCTGAAAAATCTTGGCATGACATGTGATTTACATCGCGATGGCTGGAAAGTCACACCACCTGATTTCCGTTTTGATATACAGATAGAGGCTGACCTGATCGAGGAGATCGCCAGAGTATACGGTTACAACCGTCTTCCAAGTCAGACACAAAAACTGGAACTGTTGCCCTCAGCACGCAACTGCAATATATCCTTTGCCCATCGCTGTCAGGAGATTCTGATTCAGCGTGGCTACCATGAAGCGGTCACCTACAGTTTTATCGATGAATCACTGCATTCACTGTTCTGTCCTGATCAGCCTCCTATAAGATTAAAGAACCCGATATCCGATTCCCTGGGGATCATGCGCGGCAGCCTCCTGCCAGGATTGTGTCAGGCGGTTGGCTTCAATTGCAATCGCCAACAGACCGATATCCACCTTTATGAAACGGGTCGACAATTCACTACGAAATCCGATGGATCGATTGAAGAAATACCTGTTCTTGCGGGAATCCTCACCGGACTACGTGACCCTCAGCATTGGGATACCGGATCTGAGCCAGCCGATTTCTTTGATGCCAAGAGTGATATCGAGGCCCTGATCAATGAATCCAATCGTGCGATGCCCAGGTTTCAGCAAGCAACCAGACCTGGATTCCATCCTGGACAATGCGCCCGGATCACATCAGCAGACCATGACAAGATCACTTTGGGCTGGGTCGGAAAGATCCACCCAACTGTGGCACGCCAGATCGATCTTCCCGAGAATCTGTACTTCTTTGAGCTTTACCTTGAAGAACTTCGTGAGCAGGATTTAACACATTTTCAACCCCTGCCAAGATTTCCAACCGTTTCAAGGGATCTGGCCATACTGGCTGATCAACATCTCCCATCCGACGAACTGCTCGACACCCTTCGTCAGACCGCCGGAAAGAAACTGGTAGACTGTGTGATTTTTGATGTCTACCGAGGCAAAAACATTCACCCCGGTCAAAAAAGCATCGCAATACGCTTGACCTTTCAGGATTTTTCACGCACTCTTGAAGAAGAAGAAATCAACACAATAATCAACGAGATAGTCAATCAACTTGAAGTTAGAAATGGCGCGAAACTCAGGGATTAGACATGGCATTGACCAAGGCTGACATCGTAGAACATCTTCATGAGGAGATTGGCCTTAACAAACGTGAAGCCAAGGAGGTTGTGGAATTGTTCTTTGAACAGATTCGTGCCAGTCTGGAAAAGGGCGAACAGGTCAAACTGTCCGGTTTTGGAAACTTTATCCTTAGAGACAAGGCTGCCAGACCGGGAAGAAATCCAATTACCGGTGAGGCGGCGCCAATCACTGCCCGTCGCGTTGTCACCTTTCACGCAGGCCAGAAACTACGCTCCAGAGTGGAAAATATAGCTGTCAGACCTACCGTAAGCGATGACTGACAACACCCTGCCCCCCATCCCGGCAAAAAAATATTTCACCATCGGCGAGACGAGTAAGCTCTGTTCAGTCAAACCTCATGTCCTCCGTTATTGGGAACAGGAATTCGATCAGCTCTCTCCCGTTAAAAGACGGGGCAACCGTCGATATTACCAGCACCAGGATATCCAGACCATTCGCCAGATTAGAACCCTGCTCTATGAACAGGGGTTCACCATCTCGGGTGCCAAACAGAAACTCGCTGCTGACCGGACAACCCCGAATGCTGACAAGCAAGCGCCCTCGTTGCTGGATTCCATCGACCAGAAACAGCTTCTCGGCGAACTGGAAATGATATACAAGCTTCTCAAGTAGATCGGAAACAGGTAGAATATCTGCCATCGGGGCGTAGCGCAGCCTGGTAGCGCATCAGACTGGGGGTCTGGAGGTCGGAGGTTCGAATCCTCTCGTCCCGACCAATTACAATCCTCGCGTAATTGGTTTCCTTTCTCAATCAGGATGGATTCTGCGCAGATGCCAGGTAGTCACCATCCATGTTCCGGTCAAACCCAGAAACAGCCCCACCAACAGCAGTACGATTGATTCTTCAGCATCAAGAAACTGCAACTCGAACAGCGACTGAAACTGTAGAAGAAATTCTCCAAGGGGTTGTTGCAATACCATTTTCATCAGTCCAATCAATAACAGGGCAATGACTCCAGCCAACAACCCCATAATGGCGCCCATATAGAGGTAGGGCCGTCGAATATAACGGTGGGTTCCTCCTATCAGTTTGATCAATTCGATTTCTCGTCGCTGGTCCTCTATCAGCAAGCGAATGGTATTTCCCATGACAAATACCGCTGTACAGACAAACAGGATGGATACCATCCAGACCGCCGTTTCCGCCAGATGAAGTCCTGCCCAAAATCGTCTGACCCACTGAAAGTCAAGCCGCGCCTCCAGCACTTCCGGGCGCATTCTGAACGATTCAAGCATCTCATCAAGAATGTCTTCCGATGCCTGGCTGGCATAAGGTGTCAGAATAATGGTGGCCGGTATCGGGTTCTTCTTGAGATGTGTCAATAAATTGCCCAGTCCCGCATGTTGCTGAAATTCGCGCAGACCTTCTTTTGCACTGACAAACTTCACCGAATCGAATCTTTGACTGGCCTGCAATTCCTGTACAAAAGACTGAATCCTGGGTTCAGGAAGATCACGTTTCAGGTATAGATTGATCTGTGTCAGATCAGACCATCCCTGTGCACCAATTTTCACATTCTTTACCAACAGGTAAAAACCCGTAGGTAGGGACAGAACAATCCCCAATACAACGATCGTGATCAGGAAAGAAGAACAGGAAGCCCGCAATTTTCTGACTGCAACAAGCCATGCCATCCAATGCAGTTTAAGAAACCGATGGGGAGTCCCAGAACACTTTTTCGATCTGGTAGGTTTTTTATTGGAAATGGAATTTTCCCTTGTAGTCCCAAAATCCAGATCAAGTTGATGATCCTGTTTTCGTATCCTCGTTTTTCGGCCAACCCTTCTCGCCCCACGTTTTCTTCCTGTTGGCCGTTGTCCGAAGGATGAACCGGGTCGAATGTCATGAGTCATCCGATCTCACCCATTTCCCTTTCTCTAGAGAGATAATCTTTCTCCCCATAGTGCGTATCAGTGACAGATCATGACTTGCTATCAAAACCGTTGTCCCTACCCGATTGAATTCAACAAAGAGGTTCATGACCTCGGCAGACAGATCCGGGTCAAGATTACCCGTAGGCTCATCTGCCAGCAAAACTGGTGGCTTGTGAACGACTGCACGTGCCACCCCTACTCTTTGCTGCTCTCCTGTAGAGAGATGAATGGGCTTGAGCTTTTCACGATCCAGCAATCCCACCTTGTCCAATGCGGCGCGCGCCCGCTTGCTGACTTCATGATCGCCAAGCTCGCCCCTTATGAGCAGAGGCATGGCGACGTTTTCGAGAACTGTGCGGTCATATAGAAGTCTATGATCCTGAAAGACAATACCGAGTTGCCGACGATAGGATGGAATCTTGCGTGCCCCGAGCTTGTTGAGATTGACCTGGTTAACATATATCTGTCCTCGGGTCGGACGTTCCATCAGGGCCAGAAGCTTCAACAATGTTGTCTTGCCTGCACCAGAATGTCCGGTCAGAAAAACCAGTTCTCCCTCGCGAATATGCAGATCCAGGTCTCGCAGGGCCTCATGGCCGCCTGCATAGCGCTTGCATACCCGACTCAAACGAATCATTGATCAACTCTGTCCTCTTCCGGAATATCCAGAATGGCCTGTACAAATTCACGATGATCAAAGGGGCGCAGATCATCGATCCCTTCACCCACTCCGATGAACCGAACAGGAATCCCCAATGATTTGGCCAAGGCACAGATAACGCCTCCCTTTGCGGTTCCATCAAGTTTGGTCAGGACCAACCCTGTCACTCCAATGGCTTCATGAAAATATCGGGCCTGCTGCAGGGCATTCTGGCCGATACTGGCATCCAGTACCAGCAGGACCTCATGTGGCGCATCCATGTCCACCTTCTTCATGACCCGAACAACCTTCTTGAGTTCTTCCATCAGGTTGGTCTGGGTATGCAATCTTCCGGCGGTATCCGCAATCAGGATATCTGTTCCTCTGGCCTGCGAAGATTGCATGGCATCAAAGATGACCGATGCTGAATCCGCTCCCGTGGATTGTGCCACAACAGGGATATCATTTCGTTCGCCCCACACCTTGAGCTGTTCTACCGCTGCTGCCCGGAAGGTATCTCCTGCTGCCAGCATCACAGAGGCACCCTGTTGCTGAAAAAGCCTGGCCAGTTTCCCTGTGGTCGTCGTCTTGCCGGCACCATTGATCCCAACCATCAAGATCACATAGGGCTGATGGGATGAGTTGTCAATCTCAAGTGGAATCGCTACAGGCTCAAGCAGATGTTCCATTTCTTCCTGCAATGCCGACACAAGCGCTGCGGCATCCTTGAGTTCGTTTCGCTTGAGTCTTGCTGTAATCCCGTCAAGAATGTCACCGGTCGCCTCGATCCCTACATCCGCCGTCAGTAGACGGGTTTCCAGATCTTCAAGTATCTCGTCATCAATACTTTTTTTGCCAAGAAGCAGTTGACCAAGGCCTTCCGTCAATCCTTTGCTGGTCTTTCCCAATCCCTGTCGCAGACGACTGAAAAACCCTTTCCTGCGCTCTTCCGTAGCCTGGGTATCCTGGGCTGGTTGCTGTTTTTTCTTTCTGCCGAAACCAAAAAGCATTTTCAATGTCCTATGTTCAACTTACTTTTATCAGTACAAATTTTTAGGTATGCTGTACGCTCATTCCCATAATTTTCCAATCATAATCAAATCATGAGACAGTCGCTTATTGTAGTACAGGCCATAGTGGTGTTGCTATGTTCCCTGCAATTTTCAGGCCTTGCCCAGGCCGATGCAGAAAAAACATCAAGGAAAACCCACGAAACCACCCTGAAAAACGGACTCAAGATAATCGTTCGGGAGGATCACAGGGCACCTGTTGTCGTCTCTCAGGTCTGGTACAAGATCGGCAGCAGTTATGAACAGGCCGTCACCGGCATCTCACATGCGCTGGAACACATGATGTTCAAGGGGACCCCGAATCACCCTGCCGGAGAATTCTCTCGTATCATCTCCAAGAACGGTGGACGGGAGAATGCCTTTACCGGTCGAGATTATACGGCCTACTTCCAGATTCTGGAGAAATCCCGTCTGCCAGTCAGTTTCGAATTGGAAGCGGATCGGATGCGCCATCTGACTCTGGACCCGGAAGAATTCAAAAAAGAGATCGCTGTTGTTCGCGAAGAACGCCGCATGCGTACCGAAGATGATCCCCAGTCTCTGGTATTCGAACGGTTTCAGGCCACTGCCTTTCTCAATGGCCCCTATCATAATCCGATCATTGGCTGGATGGATGACCTGCACCAGATGTCTGTTGAACAACTCAGGGACTGGTATCTTCGCTGGTATGCACCTAACAATGCAACCCTTGTCGTTGCCGGTGATGTCAAACCCAGAAAGGTCTTCAAACTTGCTGAACAGTACTTCGGCGATCTGCCCGCCTATTCCCCAGAGCAGAAAAAAACCGCTTCACTGCCAGCCATTATTAGAAAGGAACTGCCACAAAATGGGCAACGACGCATTATCGTCAAAACTCCTGCCAAACTGCCCTACCTGATCATGGGTTACAAGACTCCGGTGGTCAAGACCGCTGAAATCGCCTGGGAACCCTATGCCCTGGAGGTTATGGCAGGAATTCTCAATGGCGGTGACAGTGCACGGATACCCAAAAACCTGATACGCGGGCAGCAGATTGCCGCCAGCGCCTCTGCAGGTTATGACATGTATGATCTGCACAATAATCTCTTCATGTTTGATGGCACACCCACCCAGGAACATTCCATTGATGAACTGGAAAAAGCTTTAAAAGAACAGATACATGACCTGCAAGAGACACCAGTGAGCGAAGATGAACTGAAACGCATCAAGGCGCAGGTGATTGCCGCCCAGGTCTATCAGCAGGATTCTGCCTTCTATCAGGCCATGCAGATTGGACAGATGGAAACCATCGGTCTGGACTGGCATGAACTGGACAATTATGTAAAACAGGTACGCGCCATCACGGCTGATCAGATCCAGCAGGTTGCAAAAAGATATTTCACCGATGATCGCCTGACGGTTGCCGAACTATTCCCGCTGCCCCTTGAGGGCAATACCCCACATGGACACGGTGGTGCAGCGCATGGAATCATGCGATGACCACTTATCAATAATACTAAACTTGTGACTGTTATCTCATGAAGCGACTCTTATCATCTCTTTTTCTGACCATTCTGTTATCCTGGTCAGTCAATGGTCTTTCCGCCCCGAGGATACAACACTGGGAGACCTCGAACGGGGCCAAGGTCCTTTTTGTGCCGGCACCTGAAATACCCATGCTGGACATTCAGATCACCTTCAATGCCGGCAGCGCCAGAGATCAGGACAAACCTGGCATCGCCGCACTGACCAACAGTCTGCTCAACGACGGCACATCCCGACATAATGATAACGAGATTGCCGAAGCATTCGAGTCGCGCGGCGCACGCTTTGGCACCAGCAGCCATCGGGATATGGCAGTTGTCAGTCTGCGCAGCCTGACCGACCCAGAACTTCTCAACCCTTCAGTTGACCTCCTGTCCGAGATCCTGTCAACCTCAGTCTTCCCAGTCGCCTCTCTGGAACGCAAGCGGCAACAGATGTTACTGGGTCTCAAGGCCGAGGCAGAATCACCCGATCAGATCGCCAGCCGATTGTTTTATGCTACGCTTTTCAAGGGACACCCCTATTCCAACTGGCCATCCGGAACAGAAGAAAGTCTCAAACAGATCAGTCGAAAGGATATTGAAGATTTCTACCGGCGTTATTATGTTGCTGCCAACATGATCATCGCCATGGTAGGCCAGATTGAAACGCCGCAGGCCAAGGCCATTGCCGAGAGACTGACGCGCAAGCTGAAAAAGGGGCAGCCTGCACCCGCTATTCCCGAAATCCCTGCTGTGGACTCGGCACGTACGATCAAAAGAAATTTCCCCTCAACGCAGACCCATATCCTTGTTGGACTCCCCGGTATCAAGCGGGATGATCCGGACTATTTCCCTCTCTATGTTGGCAATCATATCCTGGGGGGCAGTGGTCTGGTTTCCAGAATCAGTGAAGAGATTCGTGAGAAGCGGGGGCTGTCCTACAGCGCCTACAGTTATTTCATCCCCATGCAGCAGCGTGGCCCCTATGAAATCGGTCTTCAGACCAGCAATGACAAACGCGAGGAGGCCCTCAGTGTTCTCAGAAATACGGTAAACACCTTTATCGAGAAGGGACCTACCGAAGAAGAACTCAGGGCTTCCAAACAGAATATCACCGGTGGCTTTCCACTGCGCCTTTCCAGCAACAAGAAGATCGTGGATTATCTGGCCATGATCGGTTTCTACCATCTCCCATTGGACTATCTCGAAACCTTTCCAAAAAAGGTCAAGGCGGTCACCCGCAGACAGATCATGGAGGCATTTCAGCGCCGCGTTCATCCTGACAGGATGCTGACTGTTATCGTAGGCAATCTGGATGATGGTGGTGAAATCCAGACGACGGTCGAATAACCCCTCTTCTTCGCTTCGCATCATCGGCGGCCAGTTTCGTGGTCGCCGTCTTCCCTTTCCGGAACAGGAAGGTCTGCGCCCCACTCCGGACCGTGTAAGAGAAACCCTGTTCAACTGGTTGATGTCCCGTATTGAGGGGGCTCGATGTCTGGATCTCTTTGCCGGAAGTGGAGCCCTATCTTTCGAGGCACTTTCGCGCCAGGCCACCAGTGTCACTGCCGTGGAATACCACGCTCAGGTTACCCGGACCCTCGTACAAAATCGACAAAAACTGGACATTGAACCGGATCGTTTCAATATCGTACAAGATGATGGCATACAGTTTCTCTCGACTTTTCCGCCACACCCTCATGATGTCGTATTTCTTGACCCACCCTATTCCACGGATCTGTTACACAGGGCCATCCATGCGTTACAAGATTCACCCTGGTTGAACAAAAATGCCATGATCTACATGGAGTTTGGACACCCCGGCAATGCCCCTGTACTTCCCGATTGCTGGCAGATCTTTAGAAAAAAACGTGCTGGTACGGTACACTACCAGCTTATTCAAACGTGATATCCTGTTCATGTCGGAACTGATTGCAATCTATCCGGGCACCTTTGACCCCGTCACCCACGGCCATACCGACCTGATTCATCGTGCTAGCCGACTCTTCGATCATGTCATTGTTGCCGTGGCGGCCAATGCCGCAAAACAACCCCTGTTTTCTCTGCCACAGCGAAAGACCCTGCTCGAGGCCGTTACACAAGATATCCATAATGTCTCGGTCATCGGTTTCGACAATCTTCTGGTCGAAAAGGCCCGAGAGGTTCACGCCCGCATCATCCTGCGAGGTCTGCGTGCCGTGTCCGATTTTGAGTACGAATTTCAGTTGGCGGGCATCAACCGCAAACTGGACGATCAGATCGAAACCGTCCATTTGATGCCCGCAGAGCAATACACCTACCTCTCCTCCAGCATGGTTCGAGAGATTGCCCGTCTCAGGGGCGATATCAGCGGCCTGGTTCATCCCGTCGTGGAACAGGCGCTCAAGTCTTATTACGAGCGAGAACAACACTAGGCCCTCTGCGACAATTTGTCGCATTTTGCGGAGCGGTCTCTTTCGATAGACTGTCCTCAGTCGTTAATTACCAGGAGAAATGATGAATTCACGCATTCCAGCTCTTTTCTGGCCTTTTCTGCTATGGCTGCTATTCTTCTCCCTGCCGTCCCAGGCCTACGTTGGTCTGTGTTGTGCCAAATGTGGCGGTAACATGCCGATGAATATTCCTGGAGGGGGCATACCGGAAACGAAGGAATTTCGTCTCAAGGTCAGCCCCATGTTCATGAATATGGACGGCCTGAAATCCGGTAACCGGGAGATCGATGGCAACAGTTTGCTAGGCATGCCGAGCATGGGTAAATTCATGGCGACCCAGACCAGCATGGACATGAAGATGATGAACCTGTCCCTGGGTTATAGCTTCAGTGATCGAATTGTCGGGATGCTCATGCTGATGTATCGCGATAATGCCATGGACATGCGTTTCAATGCCATGATGAAAAACATGACTGGCCGGTCAGGGTTCACCATGAAATCCTCCGGTCTGGCCGACACGATGTTGATGGGCAAGTTCCGTTTGTTTGCCAATGATCCACAATTTCCAACCCGTCAGGGTTCACTATTTCTGGGGGTTACGTTGCCTACCGGCTCCATCGATGAAAAAAACACCAGACATCCGCTCGCCATGAGACAGACCGAACAGCTGCCTTACGGCATGCAACTGGGTTCCGGCACTTTCGACCCCAGTATCGGTTTCCTCTATCAGGCCTCGCGTTCGCCCTATTGGTGGGGAATCAACACCACCTATACCGCCCGTCTGTATGATAACAAACGCAATTATCGTCTCGGAAATCGTGTCAACCTGGATGCCTACGGCATGTATCAGTTCCGCCATGACATGCTTGCCCATCTGCAATTGAACGGCAAGTATCGTGGCCATATCCGTGGAGAGATGGATGAATCCGTCACTGGCGCATCGGGGCATGCAATCAAAAACAATGGAAATTCTCCTTTCATGACACCATTGTGGGACCCACAAAACTACGGTGGAACACAATGGTATGTCTCCACCGGGTTGCAATGGCAACCGGCCTCTCTGCAGATCCTGGATCTGACGGCGACCCTGCCCGTCTACCAGAACCTCAATGGTCCACAACTCAAGGACAGCTGGCGACTCATGTTGACCTGGTACAAGGAGATTCCTACCAAGGCCAGTATCCGATATTTCAAGCACAAATCCGGACACAGCAAATTAGGATTCTGAGGAAATGGAGAACAGCATGAAAGCAAACGTTGCAATAAAAATCCTGGTGCTTGTGCATCTGCTTAGTCTAGGCACACTTTTGACTGGTTGCGCCTCGCAACCCATGCCAATACCCGCTGCTGACAGCGATGTCGCCCAACTCTATCAACAGAAATGTTCGGCCTGTCATGCCCTGCCTCATCCAACCCGCAATACCTATGTGGAGTGGCAACATCTGGTCGAGGTCATGCAACAACGTATGAAAGAAAAACACATGCCGCCCCTTGATGCCTCGGAAAAGACTCAGATCCTGTCTTATCTGAAGCAATACAGCCGTCAGTAGGCTACTGTATGCTCTCTTCTTTCAAATTGTCCTCCTCAGTGAGCCCATGCCTTTTGGCATGGTGTTCACTGTTTTTTTTTCTGACCATCTCTTCTCTTTCCGCCACGGCGGATGAGGTGGATTTCTGGGAGACCATGCAGGTCATTCGACCCCAGACAATCCTGCCAGCGCCAGATTTCAGCCTGCCCACCCTGTCTGGAGGTTCAACCCTGCAGCTTTCCGATTTCAGGGGACGACTGGTTCTGCTGACCTTCTGGGCCACCTGGTGCGCCCCCTGCCGGGAGGAAATGCCGGCCATGCAGGCCCTGTGGCAACGCTATAAAGAACAGGGATTCTCCCTTCTGGCCGTCAATATCGAGA
>RFGN01000199.1 GCA_003696645.1 Gammaproteobacteria bacterium
ACCTACACCGGCCGCGAGTGGGACAGCACCCTTCACCTCCACCACTTCCGCGCCCGCATGATGGATCCGCAGTTGGGGAGATTTTGTGGGAGGGATCCGATTGGGTATGCGCTAATAACGAGGAACTTGCGGCGCGTCTTCACCAACGTCGTCCAGAGTTACCAATACATCCATGGGCGGCCGCTGAGAGCGGTAGATCCGTCTGGAATGCAGGGAAACGACGTCGATATCTCGGACAAGCTTCGCGAGCTTATCGAAAAGGCGAAAGAACTATTGAAAGGGATCATAGGCGGACCTCCTGATCTGACCGAAAGGCCTGCCCTTCCAATTGGCGCAGATGATATCATCGGATTGGCTGGTGACCAGTTAGGCGCCGCATTGGACTTCTTGTTTGAGCTTGATGAGCCTGGATCACCGTGTTCCATATGGTTACGATCAACTATGAGATGCACCCTCTGCGCCTGGGCAAATTGTAACAACGCGTGCTGCAGCAAGATCCAACCATCCGATCCATATCACTATCCTGCCGGTCCGTACGGCGATTGTGTGGATGGTATTGTAAGAGACATTACAACGCCATCACGATTCGATTCCCAGAGAAAGTTCTGGGAGCTCGCTGCAGGGCCGACGCGCATTTTGGGTTGGATAGGGAGGATGGGTAGAGTTGCGCCTCGCGCTGATTTCGGTAATGATTTTCTGGACATTGACCAGTCCTTCAGATCATCAACCGCACGCAGGCAAATCCTATGCACGAAGCAATCCAAAACGTCGAGTCGATCCAATTACACTTCGAAGAGCTCGAAGATCCACGATCTACCATCAATCGACGCCACTTGCTAGGGGATCTAATTGTTATTTCGGTTATGGCAGTCATCGCCGGAGCGGACGGCCCGACGGCAATCGGCCTATGGGCAGAGAACAACAAAGTGTGGCTGAAACAAGGGCTGGAGCTACCTCATGGAATTCCGTCCCATGACACGTTCGGCCGTTTGTTGTCTGCGCTGAGCCCCGCTGCTTTCCAAGCTTGCTTCTCGAAGTGGATCGCGAGCGTCTGCGAAGCCGAAAGCGATGGCGATCCTCAACAAGTCGCTGTAGACGGCAAAGTCCTGCGCCGC
>RFGN01000200.1 GCA_003696645.1 Gammaproteobacteria bacterium
GAGTGTAATGGAACGAACTTTATCAGATTTTATACGCCTTTCTCTAATGGATAATCTATTTCTCTTTGATGATGGCCAATTTTTATGGCAAAGTGGTTTTGTAAAATGTTCCAGCTACATAAGTGATTCGGTTTACTCAGTAATAAATATTCCACCACCACTGAAAAACAAGTAGTCTCCTATATGTGGAGTATTCAACAAGATAATTCTATTTTCACTTTTCGGTTTCAGAAATACCTTTCCCCCATTTGGTACTTCTACCTCACCCCGAAGGGCGACATCCCCTATTTCGTCGATTGGGACCAAATGGATGAGACTGTCCGTGCGCTGGTAGATTTCGACGAAGGGTATTCCAGTGAGGAGGTGGCGAAGGTGGATGCCGCCTGGCAGGCTTGGCACCGGGGATTGATCGAATCCGATCCGGAGAAAGCACTGGTGGTGGAGGGCGTCCAGCCCTCACTGCAGGACGAGTACCGCTTCGTACGCAAGTACTTCCATCCCCTGTGGAGCTGGTATGTGCTGGGGCTGCAGTTGCTTTCGGGGCACAATCCCGTTCGGGAGTTGCGGGCCTTCTGGTCGCAGCGCAAGGCGGAGCGGGTGAACCTTTACGATCGGGTGTTTCCCCACGACCAAGCCTGGAAGGCCTTCGATTCACCCCTGCTTCGTGAAGAGCCACTGGTCACCGTGGTCATCCCAACTCTGAATCGCTATCCTTGGCTGAAAGACGTATTGCACGACCTGGAAAAGCAGACATACACCCATTTCGAGGTCATCGTCGTGGACCAGTCGGAGCCTTTCCGGAAGGAGTTCTACGATGGTTTTCACCTCGACCTGCAGCTGATCCGGCAGGAGGAAAAAGCCCTCTGGCTGGCGCGCAATACGGCCATCGAGCAGGCAAAGGGCGACCTGATCCTGCTCTTCGACGACGATTCCCGGGTGGATCCGGACTGGATTGCCAGCCACATCAAATGTCTGGACTATTTCAATGCGGATATTTCCTCCGGGGTGTCCATTTCGCTGGTGGGAGCAAAGGTGCCTGCACACTACGCCTATTTCCGCTGGAGCGACCAGCTCGATACCGGCAATGCCATGGTAAAGCGAAAGGTTTTTGAGAGGATAGGCCTCTTCGATCGGCAGTTCGAAGGACAGCGGCAGGGGGATGGAGAATTCGGGCTCAGGGCCTATCTGGCGGGCTTCAGGAACATTTCCAACCCTTATGCCAGGCGCCTGCACCTGAAAGTGGACTCCGGCGGTCTGCGACAGATGGGAAGCTGGGACGGATTCCGACCGAAGAGCTGGCTGGCTCCCCGGCCCGTGCCCAGCGTCCTGTACCTGTGCCGCAAGTACTTCGGCGATCGGGCAGCCCGCTACCTGCTGCTCAAGGGGGTGCCGCCTTCACTCATTTCCTACCGCTACAAGCGAAATCCGCTTGTGCTGTTGCTTGGCCTGCCCCTGACC
>RFGN01000201.1 GCA_003696645.1 Gammaproteobacteria bacterium
ACATGGCGAGGAGGATTTCGCAAGGATGTCTTCGCTTACCTGCATCTCGCCAAGCGCGTGCATTCGGGAGACGAATCATTCAAGGAACGGGCTACACGCAAGTATGGGAAAAAGGTAGTAGACTCCATACTTTCCCGTAGCTTGAACGAGATCCTCCATCTGGCGTCCTTGTTCTCGGTGCTTTCTGGTCTCCGAGTAAACAGATCATGGCGGGGGCGGCCATTTGATGACATCAAGGAGGATTTCGCTAGAACCATCAGAGATCGTCTGGCAGATAAATCAGTTGATAGTGAACAGGACACGGACCAACATTCTGCCAGAGATGACGTGAAGGAATTTCTAAGGAATCCCGACGGCAGTGTCTGGTTCGAGGTAGGCAGAGAAGGTAAGTGCGAGATCGAAGGTCGTCTTCTCAAGCATTGTGGAAACAGACATGCAAAGCCGGGCGAGAAAATGCTGTCGTTGCGTATCCCGGTAGGGAATAACCGCTGGAAGCCCCTGTTGTCTTTCATTCTGAACAAAGACATGATGGTTATCGAGGGACGAGCAAAAGCAAACAAGCGACCGCCTAAGAAATACCATCCTCAGATCTTCAACCTGCTCATGGACCCTAGGATAAAGGGCATCGATGTTACGGAGCGTCCGCATGCAACCAACTTCGACATTCTCGAATTTGACAAGGGAATGCTTAGGGAGCTGCTAAGCAAGCGATATTGCCAGAACCAAGACTTCCGGATCAAGGGATACCACGTCCAATGCGAGGATGGAGAACTCAAGGCGATTTACTCCCAATCAGGTTCAGTCCAATTGTTCCCGGAGCAACCAGCGGTATCACACGACTTCTATGATGAGATTGACCTGTCACCATTCATTGATGAGATCTACAACATGCGTTTCTTCGATGATCGGTTCGATTACATCGAGGGACGATACCGCGAGAACATCCGGAGATATGTCTTCAGAGGGGAGCTACTGAACCACGTGCCCCATAATAAGACTTGGGACTTGATTACCTCATATGCTGACATGCTTCTGCATGAATATACCCCCGAAACCGTATTTTTGATGTTCGCATATGATGAACTGATCCCATTCAATCGGATCTACAACGACCTTGCCAAGATAGCCAGACAGATCCAAGGGAAACTGGCGAGAGATGTCTATTCTGGAAAGGCGATGGACGATGACTCGTTCAGCTTCATATTACTAAGAATGTTGGGATTGGATGATGTTCCCGCCAACACGTGGAAACGCCTGATGAAGATTCAAGATGGTCACCTGTATATCTCTCCACAACTGAATTACTATCACCCAGATCAGGAGAATTGGGAGTTTTCAGCAAGCCTGTATCTGATCGGCAAGGCTATGGAAAAACTGGGAATGGATGATCCGTGGGATCTCCTTTCAAGGCCGGAATACTCGGAGATGTTCCGGGATCGTATCCGGGAAGTCCTTGAAAATACGGAGTAATCCCACGGAATCCAGTCAATAGAGAATGCCGACGTGAGCCCACTCGTGGTAGTAGTAAATCTTCCTATCGAGGTTGTCCTTCACTTTCTTCCACTGTTTGTCCGCTTCTTCCAGCAGTTTCTGCTGTTTTTCGGCCTCTTCGATTTCCTCGGGCGAACTTCCTTGTTCACTGGACTGTTGTGGAGACAGCTCGTGGACATACTTCACGATGCCGATAATCAGTGCTGATGCAACAACCAGCACCCCCGCACGCCATGCTCCAAAAAAGGACCACCCAAAGGAAGTATGGAGGAACGCCATCGCAAGCCCGATGAAGCCATAAAGCATCATCGCCGGATACACGTGATCGAGCAGGGCACGGTAATCGTGCTCGATCTTGCGAACCGTTTTCACCTTGTAGTCGGGGTATTTGATCTTGGGAGGACCGTTGGGGACTTTGATGGGCTTGGGACGACCCTTCACAAAGTCACCCTTCTTCTTGTGCTCCATTGCCCCATACATGCAATGGATGCCGTCACTCCTTCCGAGAGCGATGAAAAGCCGATCAATATAGACCCGATCATCGACTGCCGGAAATTCCTTTTTGAAGAACTCACAGAAGTCGTGGTATGCTTCGGTATGGCGCATACGACGTTCTTCGCGCTTGCGCTCTTCCTCTTCCAGCTTCCTACGACGCTCCTCGTCTTGCCTACGGCGCTCCTCATAGATCGGAGCGAGCCTTTCACGTTGTTTCAGCCAGAGATCAACGGACATTTTTACACCTCATCTTCTTCGTCGGTGGTATCGGCGGGTTGAATCGTGGGAAGCAGGCCAAACAGCAGCGCCATGCCGACAACTCCCCAGATCAACCATGCAAGGAGATTCTCAACAGAGCTCTCGCCGAACAGGAAACCCCCCAGCATCGTGGTAACGCCGGTGACCATGATGATCGCTTGCAGGGTAGACACTGTATCCGTGCTGATGCCCCGCTCAACAATGGTGATTGTCTTGGTGGGAAGGTTGGCAATCTTCTCCTGGTGCTCCTTCTCATACTTTTGGATGTAGTTGAGTGCCTTCCTGACGGAAGAGCGGATCTCCTGCATCCACTTCGAGAACTTGGGTTTCGCCTTCGGTCCTTCGAAGGCGTATTGAATGAGATCGTTGATCGTCACCGAACTACGCTCATCGAGCACACTCCATTCCATGTGCGCCCAGATGAGTTCGGGGATCACGTCGTCTTTGTAATCCCGAATCTCGGCGAGCCGATCAAGCTCGCTGATGGTATATTTTTCCCCGAAGGGGAATGAGTCGTTCTTTCCCATCTGACTCCTCCACACTGGTTTCTTCTGTCCAGTGCATAGCACAGATGCGGAAGGAAGTCAAGTAGATCACCGCTTCCGTAGAATGACCATACGATTGCTATTGGTGCCTTTCTGATTGTTAGTTATGCCCCAACAATTTGAGGTCTTGGTAAATTCCTGCTGATGCACCATGACACCAAGACGATCAAACGCCAAGTTTTCAACAGCATCCCATACCAGTTTTTCCAGCAAGATTTTTCCAGATCGGACCTCCCCGACTTCTAGAATCAGATACCCGCCAGACTTCAAGATCCGCCATTGTTCTTTCATGGTATCCGCCATCATCTTGATCCAATCGGCTTCTTTTCGATACATGGATATCTCAATATCATCCAAGTTGATACCAGCAAACCAGCATCTCAACCAATTGTCTGCTCGATAGTCAACAACGTCCAAAAAC
>RFGN01000202.1 GCA_003696645.1 Gammaproteobacteria bacterium
CTCTTCGAACAATGCTGAAACCCGAACCGGATTTTCCTCAGGCAACTTCCTGTAGCGGTCAACAAAGGGCCTGACCGGCTTATCCACCACATGACGAATGTCCTGCCAGATGCGGCGAAGTTCAGCCCGTGTGATTTCGTTGTCATAGAGGCGCCTGGCTACATCCTCGGCAACCTCGGTGGGCGCGGCCCTGAATATTTTTTCAACCAGCTCAATGGATTCCGGGGAAGCGTGCTCGGGTATATCAAGAGGAGAGTCCACCGAATGGCCGCTCCATATGATCCGTGCCGCAAGCGCTGCCTTCCGATAACGCCAAAGATTGCTTTTCTGGACCGTCAACGCATCGGCTAACCGTTTCACATATTTCCCCAATCCATCCGCGGGACGCTTGATCTGGGACTCCGAATCATCGGGGGAGCCGCCTCGGGGGACAGCGCCCTCCTGCATTGAAAGGGCTGTATCCCAGTTCAGGAGATGATCGGCGACCACTCGCCAGTCCGCTTCTCCTTTCTTCCAGGCTATCGCAAGCTGCTGGATTTGCTTTTCAACCCATACTTCGATCTTGGCCTGATCGGGCCACGATTCGTCTGGCTTCATCAAAATCCCTTCCTCATCCCGAATTGCATCCAGCCGACCTGCCCGAAGGCAACATCAATTCCTGCCGAAAGAAGAGAGCAATGATACTCTGGGTGAGCTTCCTTCCTGCTCCCCTTGAAGGCACAGAAATGCGAATTCCCCCTCACCACCTTCCGGCAGCACGGCCATCTTTTCTCCTTCCTCTGCATTGGCCCATTCATCCCTACTGCCTAGCCGTTTTCATCATGCTCAAGTGCCTTGATGGAATGTTCAAGCTTTCTAATCTGTTCTACGTTTTTCCTTAGGGCAGGGAGTTTTTTATTGCTTTTGTCCTTACCCCCCTCTGATTCCACATCTGCCTCATCGGGCAGGACAAAGTCGACATCGCCTCCCTTATCAATAAAGTCAATCAACTTGGTGATAGCTTTAGATAGGGCCTCTTTCTTATCGCCCTGATTGTCCTTATTCAATTGAAGCTCTTTCACCATTGCTTCAATAGCCTGTTGAACTCCGGCCTCCTTTTCTTGCTCCACCTCCTGTTCAAGCTCTTTCACGATCTGCTTGTTCTTTAGCTTAAGGTGGCGAATATTCTCAACCTCAGCTCTTAATTTCAGAACCCGCTCAGCTATTTCAAGGCCTTTAGTAACAACTTTTGATGCAACTTCAGCAACTCCATAAACAACTGCCAGATCAACAATAATTGAACCCTTCCCGGCAGAAATTATTTTTATTTCTTCAGGAGCAGATCCTGTGGCCATCGCGATTCCCCTGCCAATATCAAACCAGACATTGCCCCACTCCTTGAACGATTTAATGTTTTCCATTGAAGCACGGCCAGAGAAATGAACGCGCATGATTATCTGACCACTTTCAGGCTCCTCATCCTCAACACACCCCTCCAAACCAGCTCTGATTTGGTTGGCCTTGTTAATGCCCTCGGAAATTGACTGAACAGCCTGCCCAACTTTTGTTGCTGCTGTAGCAATATCGATTGCGTGTTTAAAAAGAACATCCTCAATATAGGTGATGCCTTCTTGCCCGATATACTGAGCAATCCCAAACCGCTCAAGCATAGCCAGCTGCTCATGACTTAATTGATTGATGGGAACATGCCCAAGAACGTCTATAAGATTGTTTTTCTCTTGCTCGAAGGGCTGCTTAGGTCGGTTGGGTTGAGCATTCTGATTCAGAATGGCGTGCAGCCCTTGATAAAGTTGCAAAATCTGTTTCTCAGAAATTTCACTCTCAATCCAGATTGTTAATCTATATAACTCATTCAATGTCATGGCTCTCTCCTAAAGCTGGATGTTATAACTCACCCCGAAAGGCGCGGGATTGAAGAGAGGCAAAAAGGCTGTCGAGTTCAGCTAACTGATTTTGTAACCGCGATTTCTTGCTCTCTGCACCCTGTATGATCTCAGCCCATTGTCGTTGAAAGTCGAGGGGAGGGATGGGAACCCTCACTTGATTCACTAGTTTTGTGTTTAGATTCTTTACTACTGCGCCTGCTGCCTTCTTGGCAAACTCTTGATACAAGGAAGCAACCCCCAACAGGCTACAGAAGAACTCGGGATCGGCCGCCTCCGACTTGGGGCTAAGAGCTAGCCACCCATCATGAATACATCCGCTGGTTTTCAATAGGTAAGGCCTCCCAAAACTCATTGAATTGGTCAACAACAAGTCGCCTTCTTTTACCTGCCGAGTCTTATTCAGCCCTTCCCGTTTGATTTTTTTCTTCGTGGACGAGATATACCTTGCCCCTTCTGCTGCATCGCCAATCATTATCCAATTCAGGCCATTTTCGGAATCTGTTAGGTAATCTTGAATTGGCCGAGGAGATCCGCCACGAACCACTTCGAAAACCTCACCAATCGGCATCTTTACCCACCCCTTGGGATTGGTGATGGGGTCGCCGAACATGTCGAGGAAGGTGGCGCGGAGGAATTCGTCGAGCATTTCGATGGCCCGCTGGCGCTTTTTGCGGATGGCA
>RFGN01000203.1 GCA_003696645.1 Gammaproteobacteria bacterium
CGGAACGGATATCAAAACGATGAACGGGGACTTCCAGAACAGCGGTTACCTGGACGGCTGCAACAACACCATCTGGGTGGACGATGCACACCAGATTCAGCAGCTTGCCGGCACCTGGACCGCCAACATCTTCAGCCGGAGGGGTGCCCTCTTTGGCAATATTCCGAACATGCCACCCAACGAGCCGGAGAGCTCCATTCTCAACTACTTCAGCGATTGCCAGTGCGTGCCCTTGCAGGAGCAAATCTGTGTGGATGGCACCACCACCACCGCCCGCAGCGACGAGGCCGAAAACGGCGATGGTCTGCCGGTTAACATTGACGAAGACAACGAATGTGTGGAAATCCTGAACAAAGGCGCTGTAAGGGGTTACGTTTTTGCCGATAAGGACGGCGACGGCTGGCAGGGCGAATACGGTTATGAAAGCAACACGGATTACTTCCTGGAAGGGGTGGCCATTGAAATTTACGGCTGTAAAAAATCCAACGGCGACCTCATCACCAGTCCCGGCAATCCCAACAAACCCTGCACCCACAACCAGAATGGCGGTACCTGGGACCTCATGGCCACCGACACCACCGATGCCAACGGAGCCTATGAGTTGAGAGGATTGCCCGATGGTTACTATTATGCAAAGGTGCTAACCTCCACAGTGCCCGGCATGAACGGACAGAGCGCCGACCCGGACCAGACCAATGGTCTGTGTTCAAATTGCGACAGCAAATGGAAAGCTGCCGGAAAGAAAATGAAAAACCTCGCCATCGTCGGCATTGGCAATGACCACTATGAGATCAACTTCGGTTACAATGTGGACGAGATCATCTCCGGTTTCCTCTGGGAGGACCTGGACGGCGACGGCGTCTGGGACGAAGGCGAAGTGCCTTTGCCCGGTGTCACCGTTATTTGCCAGGACGGTACTTGCACGCCTGGTGTGGATTGCCCGACGGCAGTTACCGGACCAGATGGACAATACGAATTCACCGGTGTGACACCCGGCCAGCAATGCAACATCTCAGTGGACTTGGGTTCATTGCCCGGAGGGCTAACCTGGACCATTCCATCAGAGAGTGATGGCAGCAACGACAACAACATCAGCCTCATCGTAGGCCCCGGTGAGCAGAGCAACAACAACAATTTTGCCCTTCACCCTGCGGGCAATGCCACCATC
>RFGN01000204.1 GCA_003696645.1 Gammaproteobacteria bacterium
AATGCAAGAGGTATAAGGTCATAAATGTTCTCTAAGTGGGCCCAAAGGTAAAGTAAAAAACCCGATGCCGGACATTTATCGGGCTGAACCGGAACCATGGTTTCATTCCGGAATACACTGAACAGGAGAACGTGAAATTCGTTCAGACCATACGGTGACCATCCAATCAAAGACGCCACAGGATGCCGCGAAATGGCCCAGTCATTCAATTCTCCAAATTTAATTTGGGTTTACTTTGTTACAAAAAATGGGGATAATTGGGTTTATTCTGTTACAAAAAATGGAAGGAATTGGGTTTACTTTGTTACAAAAATTAAATAATTTTGGGTTTACTTTGTTACAAAAGCTACTCAAACATGACTTTCAAAAGACTGATAACCAAAAACTTGACAGAATGGAAAAACAAGCCCTTCAGAAAGCCACTGTTATTGAGAGGAGCTCGTCAAGTTGGCAAGACCACATTAGCTCTTGATTTTGCGAAGGAGCACTATGATCATCTCATCAATTTGAATTTGGAACGCCCTAATCACAAGGAGTTTTTCAGCAGGTTCAATGATGCCAGAACCTTGGTAGATGCTTTGTTCGTCAGTAACAATATCAGTTTCAATGAACTAAACAAAACGCTACTATTTATAGATGAAATCCAGGAATCTTCAGAAGCCATCAATATGTTAAGGTTTCTGTACGAAGACCTTCCGGAATTGAATGTCATTGCTGCCGGGTCATTACTCGAACACACGCTTCACAGGGTTAAAAGTTTCCCGGTAGGAAGGGTTGAATACCTTTATGTTCATCCATTCAATTTCCAGGAGTTTCTCCTGGCCAATGGTGATGATATCGCATTTTCTTACTTGAATCAAATCCCTGTTCCACTTGCAGCGCATCCTGCATTAATGGAGAAGTTCCACAAGTATGTCATTACCGGAGGAATGCCCGAAGTGGTCAAATCATACGTGAATACCGGAATGTTTGCAGATTTGAAACCTGTTTATGAAAGCATCTGGCAATCTTACAAAGACGACATCGAGAAATACGCTTCCAACGAAACCCAAATCCGGGTTTTACGCCACATAATCAATACAGCTCATTTGTACATTGACTCAAGAATAAAGTTTGAAAACTTCGGTCAGTCCAATTATCGTTCGAGAGAAGTTGGTGAGGCGATGAGAAGTCTGGATGACGCCAGGGTTATCCAACTCATTTACCCAACGACTGATACTGAACCACCCCTGAAACCCGACCTCAGGAAATCACCCAAACTACACTTTTTGGATGTTGGGCTACTGAACCACGAATTGAACATCCAGTCGGAATTGCTTTCAATAACTGATTTGAGCAATGCATGGAAAGGGGCTATTATTCCAGAGGTAATCACCCAGGAATACCTTTCTCTTCAGACCTCTTCCTATAGAAAGCCCATGTTTTGGACAAGAGAAAAGGCTCAGGCCTCTGCAGAAGTTGATCTGGTGCTTACCCACAAGAATATGGCGATACCAATCGAAATAAAATCCGGTAAAGTTGGCACATTGAAGTCTCTCCATCAATTTATCGACAGGGCCCACCACCCGTATGCAGTGAGGGTTTTCGGCGGAGAGTTCTCAATTGAACAACATTCGACTCCACAGAAAAAGAAACCTTACTTGTTGATGAATCTACCGTATTACCTGGGAACCAAGCTCCCAGCGTACCTCGATTACTTTACCGAAAATTACAAATTGAACTAGTGTCCTTTCATAACCGGTTCACCACCTCAATCATCTTATCCAGAAGCTCATCCAGGTGGCTGAAGCCTGACCTGGTTTTAGCCCGTACAATCAACATCCGCAATTCATTGAGGGCTGCCCTTTGTTCCGATCCATGTGTTTCTCTCAACATCCTTTCTAGACACCGATGCATCACATCCAGGAAGGTCGACATAGCCCGGCTGTATTCACGTTGACGGCCATAATTCCTGACCCTGGCAAAATGAGAAAGCAGTAGCAGGGCCCTTTGCCAATAACCGGATTCGTTGCTCAAGGCCATCTGCTCTGCCAACCGCTGCATCTGCGAGGGTGAGAGGTATGGTGGCCCAGCCCATTCATGAAGTTCCCCATCGTACAGCACCTGCACATCAAAGACGCAGGAGGCTTCATCCAGACTAATGCTCACCAACACTTCCTCGCCATTGACCTGTTTGGAAAAGGAGAGGATGTAATGTGGACGGCCGTCGCCGGAATCAACCGGATGGCCGAGACTGATATCCGTCACAGAAATAGATTCCCTGATTTGATCGCCCGTTTGCCTTTGTTCAGAAATTCGATCCAGCAAACCGTAAATTTGATCATCTCCAAGATTGCAGAAAACCGCCTCCAGGTTGAAGTCAAAATTGAAAGTTTGGGGAGGTGAGGGCGGTAAATGCAGGGTCATGCGATACCTATCGATGGTTACGGTACCATTGCCGAAACCAAACCGCAGTGGCCCGCCTGTTCGGTTGCGGATGCGGTCGCAACAGTCGTTAGATTCGGTGAATTGAATTGTTCGTGTCTGCTCACCCTCTCCGCAGGTCTGGCCGTCGCAACGGCAGCGAAAGCGGCTGTTCAAATGCAGCTCACCGGGACCGCTGATACCGAACTCAACCGGAAAAGAATTGTGCCCCTGGTAGGTCCTTCCGGATCGGTAGCGAATTTCATGCTCCACACTTACGCTATTCATTCCGGAACATGTTTCCGGACAATCGCTGCTGACCACCGGTGGTTCCAACCGGATCCGGTCGATGTAAGTGGGCACGGTATTGCCTGTGATCAATTCTCCCGTTCTGGCATCCAGGATTCGTACGGGTTGCTGTACTTCGCAATGTCCACACGGACAGGTTTCAACGGGAACGCTGGTGGCATTCTGCCCTTTGACCTCTTTCAGCACCTTGGCCTTTTTGCCCACTGCTTCAAAGCTGTTCCAGAAATTCTGAATGCCACTCTCCACTTCCCTTCGCACCTCCGGCGCAATGTTTACGGTGTCTCCGACAACTTCTGTGTACTGCCGCCAGGTTTGCGCAGCGAAATCATCCACCGTATAATCCTCATCGGAAGGATTCAGCAAAGAACTGTAAATCCAGAATGTTTGCTGGATGAGGGTTTCGCGCTCCTTTTGCGGTTGGTCTGCAAAGGGCGTTGGCGGCACTTCTCCGGTGGCATACAAGTCGTCAACGGTGAGGGTTATCCGTCGTAGGGCTTCGAAAAGCACAGGTGCTGCACCGGAAGGCTTCTCGTCCGGGTCGATCCGCCCGGGGAGGGCGATCTCTGTGCCCGGAAAAGTTGGCACCTGGCCTTGCAGCACTTTACCTGCCGGCACCCACCCCGGGCCCGATAACAGTTCGTCTCCGGGATGAGGAAGGGGAGCTGCATTACCGGGGGTTATCCAGGTATTGAACGGCGGCAGGTCCTGGCCATCGGGGACAGGAGGCCGGTGGATATTGGTGCAAAAGCCATTGTCCAGCGGTAACCTTAGCCTTTCGCCTGGCTGAATGATCAGATCAGACAAGGCATCATTGACGACGATGTAACCCTGATGGCCATTTGCCGAAGGAATGTAAAAGTACTCCGGCATGGCAAACCGCTGTGCCAATGCGGATTCATTACTGATTTCCAGATTGGCAATCTCTCCGGTTGTTTTTCCGGTGCCGGTAGCTTTGATGGTCAGTTGTGCATTGAGCGCTGTTGCTGTGAAAAGG
>RFGN01000205.1 GCA_003696645.1 Gammaproteobacteria bacterium
AGGTGTCTCCTGCAGTCGGACAGACGCGTTTCAGGGTGTTGCCGGAGCAGACGTTGCTCCAGACGGTCGAGATACTGCATGGTGTCCTGCAGGTGTTGTACCATATCCTGTTCAAGGCGTTTTTCAAGACGACCAAGGTGGATCAGCAGCTCCTCCCGATTGGGGGTGGCCAGTTCAGCAGCTGCCGAGGGGGTCGGAGCGCGCTGATCGGCGACGAAGTCGGCAATGGTGAAATCGATCTCATGTCCGATGCCGGTTACGACGGGGATGGAGCAGGTATGAATCGCCCGAGCAACGTGTTCATCATTGAATGCCCAGAGATCTTCCATACTGCCGCCCCCGCGAACGACAAGCAGAACATCACAATGGGCATGGGTCTCTGCGGCCTGCAGCGCCCGGCATATCGACTGTGGTGCCGATTCACCCTGTACCTGGGCAGGGTAGATGCACAGTTCGGCACATGGGTAACGCCTTTCGATGACATGCAGGACGTCCTGCAATGCTGCCGCCGATTCCGAGGTGATAATCCCGATGGTTGCGGGGTAGTCGGGCAGCGGTTTTTTGTGTTCGGGGTCAAACAGCCCCGCTTTCTGTAATCGGGATTTTATCTGTTCAAATTGCAGGCGCAGCAGCCCTTCACCACAGGGTTCCATGTCTTCGATAATGAGCTGGAAATCTCCCCGTGCGGGATACAGGCCGACCCGGGCCCGGACCAGAACCTGTTGGCCATTTTCCGGGTTGAAATCTAGTAGACGATTGCGTGATGCAAACATGGCACAACGGACCTGTGCACTGTCATCCTTGAGGCTGAAATAGAAGTGTCCAGATACGGCACGAGTCAGATTGGAGAGCTCCCCCTCGACCCAGATCAAAGGAAAATGATTGCTCAGAAGATCCTGGACTGCCCGGTTCAGTTCACTGACACGCAGAATCTCCCGTTCCAGCTGGGAATCGCGATGGTGAGTTTCAGTCCAGATCATGAGGAAAACAGGGAAAAATGGTTCTCAACCTTCTGTTTCCGGGTGGAAACACCTATAATGTCCGGTTTTATCTTGAACGGCTGGGTGAATCATGCAGATGATTGAAGAAGCATTAACCTTTGATGACGTCCTGATTGTTCCGGGACATTCTACTATATTACCGAAGGATGTGTCCCTCAAAACCCGCCTTACTCGCCAGATTAGTCTGAATATTCCGCTGATGTCCGCCGCGATGGATTCGGTGACGGAGTCACGCATGGCGATTGCCCTGGCCCAGGAGGGAGGGGTTGGCGTGATTCACAAGAATATGACCCCTGAAGAACAGGCCCGTGAGGTGGTCAAGGTGAAGAAGTACGAGAGCGGCATCATCAGCGATCCTATTACGGTTGCTTCAACGGCCACTATCAGAGAGGTGGTCGAGCTGACGCGTCAGCATAATATCTCTGGCGTACCAGTCGTGGATGACGATCGTCTCGTCGGTATCGTCACCAACCGTGACCTGCGTTTCGAGACACAACTGGACAATCCGGTGACAACGGTGATGACAGGCCAGGATAAACTGGTGACGGTACGGGAAGGTGAAGATCGTGACGTGATCCTGGGGCTGTTGCACAGGCATCGCATCGAAAAGGTACTGGTGGTGGATGATGATTTTCGCCTGAAGGGTCTGATCACGGTCAAGGATATCCAGAAGGCGAGCGATTTCCCCGAGGCCTGCAAGGATGAAAAGGGACGGCTACGTGTCGGAGCAGCGGTTGGAACCGGCGCCGATACGGACCATCGGGTCGCGGCGCTGGTCGAGGCCGGTGTGGATTTTATCGTGGTGGATACGGCCCATGGACATTCACAGCGTGTGCTGGATCGTGTCAAGTGGGTGAAACAGCACTTTCCCGACATGCAGGTGATTGGTGGCAATATTGCCACCTCTGAAGCAGCCCAGGCTCTGGCCGAGGCAGGTGCCGATGGGGTCAAGGTCGGAATCGGCCCCGGTTCCATCTGCACTACCCGGATTGTAACCGGGATCGGCGTTCCGCAATTTACCGCCATCCGCAATGTAGCGGAAGGACTCAAGGGTACGGATATTCCATTTATAGCCGATGGCGGAATCCGTTTTTCCGGCGATATCGCCAAGGCCCTGATTGCCGGAGCGCATGCCGTGATGCTGGGTAGCCTGTTTGCCGGTACCGATGAAGCCCCGGGTGAGGTGGACCTGTTTCAGGGCAGGGCCTACAAATCCTATCGCGGCATGGGCTCGCTGGGTGCCATGTCGGAGGCTCAGGGCTCCAGTGACCGCTATTTTCAGGAGAGTTCCTCGGCTGAAAAACTGGTGCCGGAAGGGATTGAAGGCCGCGTTCCCTACAAGGGGCCGGTGGTGCCGATTATCCAGCAACTGGCCGGCGGGGTGCGATCCAGCATGGGTTATACCGGTTGTGCTACGCTGGATGAAATGCGCACCAGACCCAAGGTGGTCAGGATCACCAATGCCGGCATGAGTGAAAGTCATGTCCACGATGTGTCGATCACCAAGGAAGCACCCAACTATCGTATTGGGAACTGAACATGGCACAGGATATCCACGCTGACCGGATCCTGATACTGGATTTCGGTTCGCAGTATACCCAGCTGATTGCGCGACGGGTGCGTGAAGCAGGGGTCTATTGCGAGTTGCAGCCCTGGGATATGGATGAACAGGCCATTGTCGAGTTTGCTCCCAGGGGCATAATCCTTTCCGGTGGACCGGAGAGCACAATCGCTGCAGATGCACCAACTGTTGCTGAAACGGTCTTTGAACTGGGCATACCCGTATTGGGGATCTGCTATGGCATGCAGGCCATGGCCATGCAATTGGGCGGCAAGGTAGAGAATGCAGACCATCATGAATATGGTTTTGCCCAGGTCCGTGCCCGGGGCCATACCGCATTGTTAAAGGATATCGAAGACCATACCACACCTGAAGGTTATGGCATGCTGGATGTGTGGATGAGTCATGGTGATCGTGTGGTGGAGATGCCGCCGGGGTTCAAGCTCATGGCCTCGACCGATTCTGCCCCGATAGCCGGCATTGCCGATGAAGAGCGACGATTCTATGGGGTACAGTTTCACCCCGAGGTGACCCATACCCGGCAGGGACAGCGTATCATCGCGCGTTTTGTGCATGAACTGTGCGGTTGTGGCAATGACTGGACCCCCGGAAATATTGTCGAGGATGCCATCACCCAGATTCGCAAACAGGTTGGATCGGATGAGGTCATCCTGGGCCTTTCCGGAGGTGTCGATTCATCCGTCGTCGCTGCCCTGTTGCATCAGGCCATTGGCGATCAGTTGACTTGCGTATTTGTAGACAATGGCCTGTTACGCTATCAGGAGGGTGACCAGGTCATGTCCACCTTTGCCAATCACATGGGGGTCAAGGTGATTCGGGTGGATGCCGAACAGCGCTTCCTGGATGCCTTGTCCGGAGAAACCGATCCCGAGAAGAAACGTAAGATTATCGGTAACCTGTTTGTTGAAATCTTCGAGGAAGAATCGGCAAAACTTTCCACAGCTCGATGGTTGGCGCAAGGGACGATCTACCCGGATGTCATCGAATCGGCCGGTTCCAAGACCGGCAAGGCCCATGTGATCAAGTCACACCATAATGTTGGTGGCCTGCCAGAACACATGAAGCTTGAACTGCTGGAACCCCTGCGCGAGCTGTTCAAGGATGAGGTGCGCAAGATCGGCGTGGAGCTGGGTCTGCCCTATGACATGGTCTACCGCCATCCCTTTCCCGGTCCCGGTCTGGGGGTGCGCATCCTCGGCGAGGTCAGGAAAGATTATGCCGACATGCTGCGTCTGGCGGACCACATCTTTATCGAGGCATTGCGTCAACACGATCTGTATGGCAAGACCTCGCAGGCCTTTGCAGTATTTCTGCCAATCAAGTCGGTGGGTGTCACCGGGGATGGTCGTCGCTATGAATGGGTGATTGCCCTGCGGGCTGTTGAAACCATCGACTTCATGACCGCCCGCTGGGCGCATCTGCCCTATGATTTTCTGGATGAAGTCTCCCGTCGAATCGTCAATGAGGTATCAGGCATATCACGCGTAGTCTACGATATTACCGGAAAGCCGCCCGGTACCATCGAGTGGGAGTGA